>JBEKSU010000107.1:0-11636 GCA_049516755.1 Verrucomicrobiota bacterium
ATCTGGGCGGCGCCATGAGCAAACTGTTCGGCGACAACCAGACTTTTTCCGCCGGACTCGAACTGCAAGTCGCCGACAATTCCGGCAAGCCGATCACCATGCCCGGCAAAATCTCCTTTGACACGGGCAAATCACGCTTCGAAATCAACATGGCCGACATGAAGGGCGGCAATATGCCTCCCAATGCCGCCGCGCAAATGAAATCCATGGGAATGGACCAGGCGGAGACCATCGCGCGCCCGGACCAAAAGGTCGCCTATCTCATTTATCCGGGTTTAAAGAGTTACGCCGAAATTCAACTGTCGAATGCCGATAGCGCCCCGACCAACAGCGACTACAAGGTGGAAATCACGGAAATCGGCAAGGAAACCGTGGACGGCAATCCGTGTGTGAAAAACAAGTACGTGGTCACCGACAACGAAGGCGTCAAACATGAATCCACCGTCTGGAACGCGACCGGCTTGAAAAAATTCCCGGTCAAAATCCAGACCACCGAGCGGGGCGATGAAGTTACCATGCTGTTCAAAAACGTCTCGCTCACCAAACCCGCCGCCAGCCTGTTTGATCCGCCCGCCGGCTTCAAGAAATACGACTCCATGCAGGAGTTGATGCAGCAGGAAATGATGAAACGCATGGGCGGCGGCATGGGCATGCCACCCATGGGCCATTGATCCATTCAGCCCGGGGGCATTTTCATCGGGCGAACGGACCGGAGACGGTCGGTATCTTGGCCAGCCATGCTGTGATTAACGGTGTGGTATTTTGTTGGCGAACAAAAATCTTTTTTTGCCGCTGGCAGCCGTTATTTTTCCACCGTGCCATCCGCGCCATTCCATCCCGTGCTGCGCCGCGTGTTCGTATTTTGCGTCCTTTGCTTCGCGGTTTTTCAATTCTCCGATAACACCGTTGACACCGATTTGTGGGGGCACGTCCTGTTCGGCCAGGAATTTTTGCAGACCCATCACCTCGCGCGCACCGAGCCCGATTCGTGGACGGCACCCGGCCATCCCTGGATCAACCACGAAATCGCCGCCGAAGCCGCGCTGGGTCTGGCGCATCGCGCCCTCGGCGGCCCGGGATTGTTGCTGCTGAAAACTGCCATCGGGTTGCTGGCATTTCTCATTGCGATGGCGATGGCTACAGAACGGGCCAGCGGTGCTCAATTTTCCAATGAAGCGCGGTTGCGTTCCAAAACCGTCGTCTGGGCCTTCGGCGCGCTGGCCGTTGCGGAAATTTCGTACGGGTTCGCCGCGCGCCCGCAAATTTTCACCGCGCTGGCGCTCGTCATCGAATTCTGGCTGCTCAGGCAAATCCACGCCGGACGCCGGCGCTGGGCGTTCGCCCTTCCCCCGCTCTTCGCCTTGTGGATCAACACCCACGGCGGGGTCCTGGCGGGCATGATGGTGCTGTTCATCGCCGCCGCCGGCACGACCGTGCAAAAGGCCGCCGGCAAAATTGTTCCCCGCCCCTTCCGCGCCCGTCTCGCGCTTGAAACTGCGCCCGGCACGGCGCTTTGGCTCTGGCTTGCCCTTGCCGCCTCAGCCCCGGCATTGCTCGCCAATCCGTATGGCTTTGCCCTGGTGCGCTGGCTCATCGGCAGCGTGCAGTGGCTCCGCCCGGAAATCGGGGAATGGAACCCTGCGCGGTTCGGCAGCGGCCACGCCGCCTTTTTCCTGTGCGCCGCGATTGCCGCCGCCGGTTTTTTGCTCTCGCGCCGGCCCGTCGCGCTGTGGGAACTCGTTTGCACCGCGGCGTTCGGTTTCATGGCCTTTCGTTCCCTGCGCCATACGCCGCTGTTTTGTCTGACCGCGCTTGCCTTTGCCCCGCCGCACATCGCGGACGCGTTGGAACGGTTTCCTGGTTTCTGCGCGTACTGGACCGGGTTTTGCCGGCGACCGGCCGTGCAAAAAATTTTGACCGCGCTGCTGTTGCTGGCTGCGACTGGAATTATTTTCGCCACCTTCACGCGGCACAAGGAACGCGCGTGGACGATGGAAATCTCACGCCAGGAATACCCTGTCGCCGCCGTGGAATTCATCAAACAACACGGCCTGCATGGCAACCTGCTCGTGTTCTTCGATTGGGGCGAGCAGTGCCTCTGGGAGCTGCCCGACAGCCGGGTTTCGATTGATGGCCGGTTGGACACCTGTTATCCGCGTGAGGCCATCACCGCCCAGTTGAAATTTTACAACGCGGAACCGTTCGACCCGGCGGCGCTTGATTTGAACCAGGCCGATTTCGCCCTGTTGCCGTCCGACATGGCCAGCGCCGATCAGCTCACTCAACGCGGCGGCTGGCAGGCGGTCTATGCTGACGACCGGGCGCTGGTGCTGGTGAAAAATCCTAGAGAATTTCCAAAACTTGGCGGGTTGAAACTTCCGGTTGAAGGCGTGGGCATGACCAAGGGCCGGACGCCATTTCCCGACCGGCCTTCGTTGCGGCTATCGGCCGCAAAATAAGCCGTCAGCCGAGCAGCGTTTTCGCCTTGGCCAGCGCTTCGTCCAGCTTGCCTGCATCTTTGCCACCGCCACGGGCATTGTCTGGCTTGCCGCCGCCTTTGCCGCCGACAATGGGCGCAATCTGCTGGATGATTTTTCCAGCCTGAACTTTCGCCGTGAAATCAGGCGAAACGGCGGCGACGAGCGCGACCGCGCCGTTTGCCACACCGCCGAGAACAATCACACCTTCGAACCGGCCTTTCAACGAATCGGCGATGGATTGAAGAAAATCGCCGTTGGCAGAACCGAGATTATGAATGATCGCGGGCACGCCGTTGATGGTCTTGACCTCCTCGAGCAGGTTGCTGGCGGCGTTGGAGGCTTCGCGCTGTTGCGCAATCTTGGCCTGCTTCTCCATCGCTTTCTGGTGCTCCAGCAACGACTCAATCTTCTTTTCCAATTCGTGCACCGGTGAATTCACCTTGCCGGCCAGCAATTTGATGAGCGCAACTTCGTCCGTGGCTTTGCGATAGGCTTCGAGTCCGGCAACAGCTTCGATGCGCCGCACGCCGGCGGCAATGGCGTTTTCGCCCACGATGCGGAACAAACCAATCTCGCCCGTCGCGCGCGTGTGCGTTCCGCCGCAAAGTTCCATCGAATAACCGTTCAACTGCCCTGCCCCGCCGCCGATCTGGACGACACGGACGGTGTCGCCGTATTTGTCGCCGAAGAATTGCATCACGTCCTTGCGCGACTTCACATCGGCATAAGAAACTTCCGTCCAGCTCACGCCGGCGTTATCGAGAATGCGTTCGTTGACGAGCTTCTCGACATCGGCAACCTGCTGCGGCATCAGCGGCGCGCTGTTGAAATCGAACGTGAGCTTGTCCGGCCCGACGAAGGAACCTTTCTGCGAAGCGTCATGGCTCACAACCTCGTGCAGCGCCCAATGCAACAAATGCGTGACCGTGTGGTGGCGTTGAATGGCATCACGTCGCGGCTTCTCGACAGAAAGCGTGACTGACGAACCGGGCAAAGGTAGCGCAGCCGTCTCGGCTGCACCGGGCAGGCGGGACGCCTGCGCTACATTGGCGTCTTCAACGAAATGCAGCCACGTATTGCCGCTTTTTTGCGTGTTAGTAACACGCCAGAGCTGACTGCCGTGCTCCAATTCGCCGGTGTCGCCGACCTGGCCGCCCATCTCGGCGTAACAGGCGCTGGTATCAAGGATGACGGCGGTCTTGTCCTTCAAACCGACGACTTCCAGAACTTTGGCCTGGACCTCAAGGTTGTCATAACCGACGAATTTCGTGGGCGTAGTGGTCTCGATTTGCGAAAGCGAAATAACTTCTTTTTTCTGGGCGGCGCGGGCGCGGGCGCGCTGTTCATCCATCAACTTTTCAAAACCTGCCGTATCCACTGTTAAGCCGCGTTCGCGCGCCATCAATTCGGTCAGGTCGAGCGGAAAGCCGTAGGTGTCGTAGAGTAAAAAAGCAAGTTCACCAGCAATTACTTTCGTTCCTTCGACCGGAAAATTTTTAAATACAATGACACCACCTTGTATGCCTAATTCTCTAGTTTCAGCACTGGACAGTCGTCCTTTATTTCCCTGCGAAGTTGGCCTTTCCGCAAATTCGACTGCCTTTGTGAACAGCGAAATTCCCGTATCCAACGTCTTGTTAAATGCTTCTTCCTCGGTGCGGATGACATCCTGCACGTTCTTTTTGCGAGCGCGGATTTCAGGGAAGACGTCGCCCATCGTGTCGGCGAGGACGTCCACGAGTTTGTAGAAGAACGGTTCGTGGAAGCCGAGCGTGCGGCCGTAGCGCACGGCGCGGCGCAGGATGCGGCGCAAAACGTAGTTCCGGTCGTTGTTGCCGGGCTGAATGCCGTCGGCAATGGCGAATGAGAGCGTGCGGATATGGTCGGCAATAACCCGAAAAGCGATGTCGAGCTGGATTTGATTCGGGTCCAGGGTAGCGCAGGCGTCCCGCCTGCTTTCCGAAGACTCTGCTGCGGGCAGGCGGGACGCCTGCGCTACTTTGGGCAGTGTACTGCCATATTTCTTGCCGCTCAATTTTTCGATGGCGTCGAAAATCGGGCGGAAGATGTCGGTTTCGTAGTTCGAAATTTTGGCGTGAGCAAAGTCGGCGAAATTCTTCGTGCCCTGGATGATTGAGGTCACACGTTCGAAGCCCATGCCGGTGTCCACGTTTTTCGTTGGCAACGGGCTGAACGTGCCGTCGGGATTGGCGTTGAACTGGATGAAGACGAGGTTCCAGATTTCAATGCACCGGGGGTCGCCTCGGCTGACGAGCGCGCCCTTGGTGTCGCCGGCGGGTGTGAGGTCCACGTAATTTCCGAGCAGGGCCCGCACGGACCGGTGTCGCCCATCATCCAGAAATTGTCCTTCTTGCCGCCGGTACAAACGTGGACTTTGGGGTCAAGGCCGGCAGCTTTAAAAAGTTTCTCCCAATGATTGTAGGCTTCCTGGTCGAATTCCGACGGATCGCCGGGGCCGGGTTTATAGACGGTGGCATAAAGGCGGTTGACCGGGAACTTCCATTTGTCCACGACCAGTTCCCACGCCCATTCGATGGCTTCCTTCTTGAAATAATCGCCGAAGCTCCAGTTGCCGAGCATCTCGAAGAACGTGTGGTGGTAGGTGTCGAGACCGACGTCTTCGAGGTCGTTGTGTTTGCCGCCGGCGCGGATGCATTTTTGGGTGTCGGCAGCGCGGCCAGGCTGGTAGGGACATTTGGTCTGGCCCAGGAAGATGGGCACAAACTGGTTCATCCCGGCGTTCGTGAACAGGAGGTTCGGCGAATCGGGCAGGAGGCTCGAAGACGGCACAATGGTGTGCTGCTTCGACTTGAAGAAGTCGAGGAAGTCCTTCCGGACCTGGCTGCTCGGGCGTGTTTGCGTGCTGGTCGTCATGAAAATCAGCCAAGAGATTAGCCCCAAACCGCCGGTCAAGGCGAGTTGGAAGTTTATTGGCCGCAGGCTTGCGCTCCCGGTCTCGTATTGGATTGAGTCTTATGGGGTGTTCACCCCATTGCAGCCGACCTTAACAGAGGCCAGATTTAAAGCGAATCACCCTGGGTCAGCCGCTGGAAAAATCGAATTAAATAACGATAACCACCAATGGTGCTTGGTGAATGCAGTTGTTTTGCCCATTATAGGAATGGTCAGCAAAGGAAAGTGCGCTGTCTGGCACCAGCCAACGTTTCATGCAGCAACCATCGGACATCCGCAAGATCGCATTCCTAGGCGATTATCTGCCCAGGAAATGCGGCATTGCCACGTTCACGACCGATTTGCGCTGCGCGGTGGCGGCGGAGTTTCCGGCGATGCAGTGCCTCGTCGTCCCGGTCAATGATCTGGCGGGCGGTTACGAATACCCGCCGGAAGTGCGCTTTGAAATTGCGGAACAGGACCTGCCGTCCTACCTGCGCGCGGCGGATTTTCTCAACATCACGGACGTGGACGTGGTTTGCGTGGAGCATGAGTTCGGGATTTTCGGCGGGCCGGCGGGCAGCCATGTGCTGGCGCTGCTGCGCGAACTGCAGATGCCCATCGTCACCACGCTGCACACGGTGCTGCGCGAGCCAAACACGGAACAGCGGCGCGTGATGCGCGACCTGGTCCGGCTCTCAACCCGGCTGGTGGTGATGAGCGAACGGGGCCGGGAATTCCTGCGCGAGGTCTATCAGGCGCCGGCGGCCAAAATTGACCTCATCCCGCACGGCATTCCCGACATGCCGTTCGCCGACCCGAATTATTTCAAGGACGAGTTTGGCGTGGCGGGCAAGCACGTGCTGCTGACGTTCGGCCTGCTTTCGCCGAACAAGGGCATCGAGTACGCATTGCGCGCACTGCCGGACATCATCCGGGAATATCCCAACGTCGTTTACATCGTGCTGGGCCAGACACATCCGAGCCTGCTGCGCAACGAGGGCGAAGCCTACCGCCTGAGCCTGGAGCGGCTGGCCAAGGACCTCGGCGTGCAGAAACACGTCGTGTTCTTCAATCGCTTCGTCGAGCTGGAGGAGTTGATGCGGTTCATCGGCGCGGCGGACATCTACCTGACCCCGTACCTGACCGAGGCGCAAATCACCTCGGGCACGCTGGCCTATGCGTTTGGCGCGGGCAACGCGGTGGTGTCCACACCCTACTGGCACGCGGCGGAATTGCTGACCGCCGAACGCGGCAAACTGGTGCCGTTCCGCGACGCGAAGGCCATCGCCGTCGCCGTGGTGGAATTGCTGCGCGACGAGCCGTTGCGCCACTTGATGCGCAAGAACGCCTACAAGCTGGGGCGCGACATGGTGTGGAGCCGGGTGGCGCAGCTCTATGTGAAATCCTTCGAACAGGCGCGCAAGGACCACAGCTTTGTGGGAAGGAAATCCTCGCCCATCAAGACGCTCGACGAACAGCCCGGCCAGTTGCCGGAGATGAAGCTCGACCATCTGTTCCGGATGAGCGATTCAACCGGCATTTTCCAGCACGCAAGCTTCACGGTGCCGAACTTCGCGGAAGGCTATTGCACGGACGACAACGCGCGCGCACTGGTGCTGTCGCTGATGTTGAAAAAGCTGGGGCACGGTTCGCCGCGCCTCGGCGCACAGGCCGCCACCTACGCCGCGTTTCTGAACCACGCCTTTGACCGCAAGCGCGGCCGCTTCCGCAACTTCATGAGCTTCGACCGGCACTGGCTGGAGGAAGTCGGCTCGGAGGATTGCCAGGGTCATGCGCTGTGGGCGCTCGGGCTGTGCGTGGCGCAGGCGGGCCAGGGCAGTTTTCAAATGCTGGCGGCGGAATTGTTCGAACAGGCCCTGCCCGTGGCCGCCGAGTTCATGTCGCCGCGCGCACTGGCCTTCACGCTGATCGGCATTGACGAATATCTGCGGCGGTTCGGCGGCGACCGGCGCGCGAACCAGATTCGCGAATCGCTCACGGCAAAACTCATCCAACGCCACGCCGACGCCGCCAGTGACGAGTGGCAGTGGTTCGAAGAAGTGGTTTCCTATGCCAATGCCAAGCTGCCGCACGCGATGATTCTCAACGGCCGCTGCCTGAACAACGAACCGATGCTGGAACTCGGCCTCAAGACCCTGCGGTGGCTGATAAAAATCCAGACGTCGGATGCCGGCTCTTTCCGGCCCATCGGCTCGAACGGATTTTATCCGCGCGGCAAGGAACGCGCGATCTTCGACCAGCAACCCATCGAAGCCCAGGTGACGATTTCCGCCTGCATCGAGGCATATCAGGCCACGGGCGACATGTTCTGGGTCACGGAAGCGCGGCGCGCGTTTGAGTGGTTCCTCGGCCGGAACGATCTGGGCCTGGCCCTCTACGATTCGACCACCGGCGGCTGCCGGGACGGATTGCACGTGGACCGGTTGAGCCAGAACCAGGGCGCCGAGTCCACGCTGGCTTTTCTGCTGTCGCTCGCGGAAATGCAGGCGCTGCAGAACACCCTCACCAGCTTCAAGGACCCCGCCGGCAAATGACCGGCGGGGGTTGGAACTTCGCCCCATAAAAATATGACCACCCCCACCCGGCCTTCCGTCCTTGCCAAACGCATCGGCCCCACCCTGGTTCCCAACCGGTCGCGCGTGCTCATGCGCCCGTTCCGTCCGACCACCGACGCCATCGCGCGGAGAATCGTGACGCAGGTGATGGCCCTGTCGGACGCGGAAGTGGCGCGACTGCTGGACGGCGTGATGGCCGAGTTTGGAGACCGGCACCCGGCGGTGGAGAAGTTTTTCCAAAACCGGTTCACCAAGGTCCGGCATTTCATCACCGGCCGGCGAAAGGTTTCAGCAAAACGCCGGTTGCTCATCGGCTCGTACTTCACCCACGAGTACTCGCCGGAATCGGCGGCGCTGTTCAATCCATCCATCGTGCCGCACCCGGACCAGACGGGGCTGTCGAAAGGCGCGCTGCGTTTCATCATGAGTTTGCGCGCCACGGGCGAGGGACACATCTCCTCCATCACGTTCCGCGCCGGCTTCGTGAGCGCGCGGCATGAAATCACGCTCACCCCGCCGGTGCCGTTTGCGACGGAGCCGGACCAGGTGCCAAACGCCGCGTACGACAAGCCGCTATTCGCGCGCAAACTTCAGGAACTGGGCGTGCAGAACAAGTTTTGCCGGCAGGTGCTGGAGCAGCTTGATGATTCTTTCACGATGAAAGAACTGCGGCGCGTGCTGCCCGCGGAACGCCTGCACATGGACGCTTCCGATGCCGACGCCTCCGACGCAGCCGCGGACCGCGCCGCCCGCGGCATCCTGCTGCTGGCCGAGTCAAATTACGAAGTGCGCTTTTCTCCCAACACCGAGATATCCCAGCGCGTCCTTTTTCCATCCACGGCCAGCCAGAGCAATGGCATCGAGGACGCGCGCTTCGTCCGGTTCCAGAACGACGACGGCAATTTCACCTACTACGCGACCTATACCGCCTACGACGGGAAAATCATCCTGCCGCAATTGCTGGAGACACCGGACTTTCTCCATTTCAAGTTCATCACACTCAATGGTCCCGCCGTGCAGAACAAAGGCATGGCGCTGTTCCCGCGCAAAATCAACGGCCATTACGCCATGATCTCGCGCCAGGACGACGAGAACATTTTGATCATGTTCTCCGACAACATCCATTTCTGGGCCGAGCCGAAACTGTTGCTGTCGCCCGCGCAACCGTGGGAATTCATCAAGATGGGCAACTGCGGTTCCCCGATTGAAACCGAGGCCGGCTGGCTGGTGTTAAGTCACGGCGTCGGCGCGATGCGGAAGTATTGCATCGGGGCGTTTTTGCTGGATCGGGATGACCCCACCCAGGTCATCGGCCGCCTGCGCGAACCGTTGCTGTCCCCGAACGAATCGGAGCGCGAAGGTTACGTCCCGAACGTGGTGTACACCTGCGGCGCGCTGCTGCACGGGCGGGAACTCGTCATTCCTTACGCGATGAGCGACTCCGCCACCAGCTTCGCCACCGTGCCGCTCGACGAAGTGCTGGCCGCGATGGAGTGAAACGCGGTGCGTTAACCCCGGGCTAATCTCCTTTGCCCGGTCGGGGCAATTCAGTCGGCGCATTCGCATCGATAGTTCAATTCGTGTCAGCTTCTCTGCGTCACCCTTTCTTCGCTCCCCGGTTACGCTTCCAAACCAAGACCAAGGGTTTTCCCAGTGGCGGCAAGGAACACCCTAGTCGCGGCCAGACCTCGCAGAGGGTAACGGTGATTATGAACATAATTCACGAACGCAATGTGGATCGGACGGAAGCATCCAAACCGAATGCCGGCATTGCATTCGCCCATATTTATCGCCCGTTTCGTCAGCAGCACAATCCCGGCGAACTCAAATTGCACAGCACAGGTAATGCCGTGCGCTGGCCTTTCAAAATAACCGGATTGGTGAAGTTCCTGGGGGTATTCTTGATCCTCACGGCTCTCCTTACATCCGTTCAAGCAGCCGGAAGCGTCACGCTGGCATGGAACCGATGCACGAATTCAAGCGTAGCGGGTTACAACGTTTATTACGGCGGAGCCAGCGGCGTCTACACCAATGAGATTTCTGCCGGCACCGCAACGAACGCAACGATTTCCGGTTTGATCCCGGGAACCACCTACTATTTTTCAGCCACGACGTATACTGCCGCAGGGATGGAAAGTCATTTTTCAAGCGAAGCGTCCTACACCGCGCCGTCGTTACTCGCCGGAGTGCGGTTCAGTGTCACACCTGCGAGGCAGTATAATCTGACCGTGACCGGCCCGGTTGGCCACACGTATAACATTCAAGCGACACAGGATTTCAAGACCTGGACCGTCATCGGCACCGTGACGGTGGGAACGAATGGTTTGTCGGTTTTTACCGACACGAACGCGCCGAGTTTTTCGAGGCGCTTCTATCGCACGCAAGGATGACCGTGAAATGGTTTCCCAGGAGGGAGCTTGTTGCTGCGGTAGCGGGACAAGATCACGAAACCGTTCCGGCCGTCTCGGGTCAAGAATCAAGGAATCAAAAATATGTCACTCTATCTCAGCCAAAAATGTTGGGGCCGATCCTGCCTGCATCTCGCGGCGGCAATGCGCGCCGGTCACTGGCGCTGGCATTTTGCCGGCATCGGACGGGAGATTCATTTCAAGAGGATGACCCTGAACGGACCCACCACGGCGGGGGGCCGATGAAAAAAAGCCGCCCGCCGGCGGTGGTTAATGACGGAAATAAAAATGATGAAACTCAACGTACAGTTTATCTGTGAAACCCAGTATGACCAGCCGATCCGGCGCATAACCCGAACCCCCGGTGCCGCGGCCGACAGGCCTCCGGGTTTGGCCGCGCACAGCGGCCATCTCCGGACGGCCGAAGCCGATCAAGCCCGGATTGAACTGTTGATTTTTTTGGGGGATTTCAACCTGTAGCCAGCTTTTCCTGCGGCAGCAATCCGACCCGCAGAGCGAAACGTACCAGGCCCGGAACATCATGAATGTTCAAGCAGCCCATCAATTTCATGCGGTGATATTCAACGGTCTTGGGGCTGACCTTCAGGAGTTCGGCGATGCCTTTGGTGTTCTGGCCTTCAGCGATGAGCTGGAGAATCTCGCGCTGACGCCCCGTCAACTCTTCGAGCGGGCTTTTCCGGTCGGCGATTCCTCCCAAAGGAAATTTCCTGGCGAGTCGCGCGGAGACTTCCCGGCTGAGATAAATTTCGCCGTGAACCACCTGTTGCAAGGCGGTTTCCAGTTCGGCCGTCGCCGCTTTCTTCAGGAGGTAGCCGGCCGCGCCCGCCTTGAGCGCCTGCCAGGCATATTCTTCATTGTTGTGCATGGAAAGAATGAGGACCCGCACGTCCGGAAATTCTTTGGCCATGCGTGCCGCCGCTTCCAGGCCGTTCAGACCGGGCATGGAAATGTCCATCAAAACCACATTTGGCCATTGGGTCTTGACCAGTTTCAGCACCTCGCGGCCATCGCCGGCTTCGCCCACCACTTCCACCCCCGGCATTTTTTCCAGCAGCGCACGAATGCCCGCGCGCACCAGCGTGTGATCATCGGCCAATATGACGCGAATCGGTTTTACGGAATTGTTCATAGGGATTCAGATTCGGACGGCGGGGTCTGCCACTTCAGCGGGAACCAGGCGTGAACTTCGGTGCCTTGTCCCGGTATGGACTTGAATTCCAGCCCACCACCCGCCA
>JBEKSU010000108.1:0-11543 GCA_049516755.1 Verrucomicrobiota bacterium
ATCCAGACGATGTGGATTGTCCTCGGCAACACGTTTGTCGGCACCTTCCTGGCCTGGCTCGTCCTCGCCGGGCGCACGCGCGCGATGACGGCGCGGCTCAACGCGCTGACCATGCCGGAATTTCTCCGCACCCGCTATGACAGCGCGCCGCTCCAGATCATCTCCGCAGTGATTGTCTTCGTGTTTCTCGTGCCGTACTCGGCGTCGGTCTACATGGGCTTGAGCTACCTGTTCCAGAAAACGCTCGGACTGCAATACAACGAGGCGCTCATCTTCCTGGCCGCGTTGACCGGCGTTTATCTCGTCATGGGCGGTTACTTTGCCGTGGCCGTGAGCGATTTCATCCGCGGCATCGTCGAATTTTTCGGCGTGCTGATCATGGTGCTGCTGCTGGTGAGCATGAAAGGCGGGCTCGTCGCGTCGTTCACCGCGCTGATGAACCCCCAATACATGCCCGGCCTGCACGCGCCGCCGCCGCCCACGGGACCGCCCTTCCCCGGCTGGGTCACCCTCGTTTCCCTCGTGCTGATCACCAGTTTCGGGCCGTGGGCGCTGCCGCAGATGGTCCAGAAGTTTTATTCCATCCGCAGCCAGGCTGACGTGAAGCGCGCCATGACCATCGCCACGGTGTTCGCGCTGTTCATGTCTTTTGGCGCGTATTACAGCGGCGCGCTGACGCACCTGTTCTTCACCGACCCCAAGACCGACCTCGCGTCCATCGCCGACGCGACGACGCACAAGCCGAACCTGGATTTGCTGATGCCGTTTTTCATCACGAGTTTCGTGCCGCAATGGCTGGTGCTTATCATCCTGCTGATGGTGTTCTCGGCCTCAATGTCCAGCCTGTCGTCGCTGGTGCTGGTAAGCAGCTCGGCCATCGCCATCGACATTTACGGCGCCTTTGGCGATCGGGAAAAGAAATCCAAATCCACCATGATCCTGATGCGGGTGTTGTGCGCCGTGTTTGTGCTCCTGTCGCTGATGATCGCCGTCAGCAAGGTGGACGTGATTGTGAACCTGATGGTGATCGCGTGGGGCGCGCTGGCCGGGGCCTTTCTTGCGCCGTACGTGTACGGACTGTTCTGGCGGCGGACAACCAAGGCGGGCGCGTATGCCGGCATGATATCCGGCGTCGGCACCGCCGTGGTGTTGTTCATTTTGTGGGGCAAACCGCTGATTCCGGTCGCCGGCGCCATCGCCATGTTCCTGCCCCTGCTCGTGGTGCCCGTGGTGAGCCTGATGACCCAACCGCCCAAGCCGGAGATTATTGCCACCGCCTTCGGGGACAAGCCGCACAGCGTCTAACCCGCAGCAACGAAGTTGGAGCTGCGGATTTAACCCGTTACAGCACCGGCCACAAACGGCGAGGCAAAGGCTGAAGCTGAAGGCTAACGCTGAAGCTGGCAGGGAAAAAGTTGGGGCCTCGCGGCGCTCCACCCTCCGAAAATTCGCGTCAATTAATGCAATTCGTGTAAAAAATCTCTGCGTTCCTGGCGTCCTGGCGTTTAAGAAACCAGATCTATCTGGCCGCTGCAGCTGGAGGGGCGGTGCAAACCCAGATCGGTTTCGGGCCGAAATTTTCGCCGGCGGGATAAGCCGTGATGGTGGTGCAGCGGTTATAATCGGCGGTCTTCTGGTCCAGTTCGGCCGTGAGCGCTTCCAGCCGGTCCTCGGCATTTCGCAGGGTGTTTCGCCAGGTGACGACCGGGTCGGCGGCTTTTTGGGGCCTGAGGATATAGTAATTCTGCGTGAAGTTGTCTTTGGTCACCGCTTTGTTCAAAACCAATCCGCCCGTCTGCATTTGCGGAGCGGTTTGGGCGGGCGGAGGGCCGGCGGCCTTGAGACGGTTGATTTGCTCTTCACAATCGGTGATATCCGCCTGAAGTTGCCGGTAGTCGGCCAGGAATTTTCTCACGGCATCGGGGAAATTCCTGACCAGAATCCCGCCGCTGATTCCATCCGCGGAGCACAGCGGAATGCCTCCATTGGAGGTTTCGTCAATAATGGCCGTGATGCGGACCGGCCGGTTCGTTCCCGGCCGGGCCTGGGTGGCAGCCTGCCAGGCAAGCAAGGCCTGCCGTTGTTTTTCCTGGATTTGCTTCTGCTCATTCAGGAATTGCGCGGACTTTTCCGGCGTATAGCCGGATTGGACCTGATATGCCGCCGGCATGTTGCTCATCGGGATCTGGACAATCCCCCCCTGATAATTCACCACGGCGTAGGCAGGGTTCGCGAGGATGATAACGGCGTTCGTATAAATTTTGCCGCCGGCCGGCAGCGCATCAACCCGGATTCCGTTCGTGTCGTCAGCCAAAACCGCCAGTGCGGGCAAAATCAACGTGAACAGGACCCAGATCATTCTCGCGTTTCCGCCGCTTGCGGGAAGGCTGTTCATGGTTTAATTAAGTGTCCGCATCCCGGTGACGGAGTCAACCGGCAAATGTTTGCGTCATAAAAAGACAAGGCGGAGTGTGATCCATCCCGTACCACGGGAGCCATGGTTAAAATGAGCGGATTATGTCGCGGACTTGGCCGCCGAGTTGTATGTTCCGGGCAGCATGAAAGAGGAAGGTTCAATTTCACCCGATCGGCAACGCCTGTCGGAACTGCGCGAGGCGATGCTTCTCCTGCACAAAACCTTGCTGGAATCCGAACGGGTCACCTATGAAGCGACGTTTGGCAAAATCCAGTCGCCCTATAAATTCCTGACCCTGGTCATGGACGACCCCTGGTTTGCATGGCTGACCCCCATGACCCAGCTCATCACCGCGATGGATGAAATGCTGGATGCGAAGAAAAAGCCGTTGACGGTGGCCGGCGTCGATGCCGTGGTGGACCGGATCAAAACGCTGCTGGTTGCGACCGAGGGCGGGGAGGGATTTTCGCGGCATTACGACGAGGCGTTGCAGCGCAATCCGGACGTGGTGCTGGCTCACGCCGCCGTCGGCAAGCTGATCCGCGTAAGAAACAAGGCCAAAGACTGAAGGCCAAACGCTAAAGTTAGCAGGGAAAACTGGGGCAGCCTCCCCCGCATTGCGGGATCCGCCCTCCGAAAATCCGTGTTCATCCGTGCCTATTCGTGGTTAAAACCTCTGCGGCCTTCGCGCTCTCTGTCTTCATTCACAGGCGCTTGCGATAGACCCGCTGCGTCTTCTTTGGTTCGTATCCGAGTTTCTGATAAAACGGATGGACACGCCGGACCGCGGGAAATAACATGGCTCCGGACCTTGGACATCTATGAAACGAATCCTCCAACTGGCCGCCCTGTTGCTCCTCCCGTTATTGCTTGCCGGTTGTCTGACACCGGTGAAGAACGAAATCCCCCTGGTGCAGGGTGGTTTATCGGTCAAGGCGAGCAATACAAATGAAACCATGTTGGTTATTTTCAATGATTCAAATTATCTGATGTACGGCCTGGATGGCAGCGGGCGAATCAATGTCAAACTCAATGGCAAGGGCGTCGCCCAAATCCACATCTGATATTACGCGCAGGCGATTGTGCCGAAGGGAACTTACCAGGTGGACTTGGTGCATCGGGACACGGTCGATTTTGAATCGCAGCACGAGATTGAGCTGACCGATGATGAATCGTTCCTGGAAATTCATTCGACCATCGTTGCCAATGAGGCGAACCTTCTTTCAGCGTTGCCCGAAGATTTTGAAAAAAAGTTCAAGCCGATAAGGTGACCGGACAAAGTCAGGATGCCCGGAACGCTGAAAGTAAAATTTACTTCATTCACAGGTGCTTGCGATATACCTGCTGCGTCTTCTTCAGTTCGTATCCAAGTTTTTGGTAAAATGGGTGGCTGGCCGCACGATTGAGGTTGCTGCGCACACTGACGAACTCCGCCCCGATTCCCCGTGCCCAACGCTCGGCCTCCTCGACCAGCCGGCTCCCCATCCCGGACCTTTGCACCGCCTTGGCAACCACCAATCCGGCAATCTCCACCCGGAAACCGGATTCGATGTAATCGGTACCGAAGGCGTGCAGCCAGCCGCAGACCTCGCCGCGGTCATTCTGCGCGACGAGCAGCAAATGCTGTTTCTGGGCGGTGACCTTCCGGACGCGCGCCGCTATGGCCGCCGCGTCACACGGATAACCCAGTTCGTCCGAAAGCCGCGCAATTGCCGCAACGTCCTGCAGGTTCGCCGTTCTGATGGTCATTCAGTTTTGGCCTGGTCATCCTGATTTTGGAGGCTGGCCCCAGACTCGCCAGGTCACTTCACCGAATCCAGTTTTATGGTGATTTCCTGTTTCATGTTGTCCGTCACCGTCTGGGTGACGGTTTTTCCGCGCATGGTTCTGGACATGGTCATGTTCATTTTCATGTCCTGGTTCATGGTCGTCTCAATGAACATCCCCAGCTCCGGGTCGAACCAGGTCACCCCCGAGGTGGTGCCGTCCCGGACATCCACGGTCATCCCGCTGGGACCCGGATTTTGACCGGACCGGCTTTTTATGGTTCCCTGAAATTCCAAACGTGCGCAGTTGCGCTTTCCATGCTGCTCCCAGCTTTGAAAGGTCATGTCATAATTCAACACCATGACGCCGAGATCGCCCATCGCAATTTCCCGGGTCACCGGCCACGTGTCGCCGGGTTGCACGGGCTTGGACGGCAAATTCTGGCTGTAGTCCATCATCTGCTTGAAATAATTCCCGGTGAACACGTTCTTGAACGATGCGGAGAGATCATTCGGCCCGCCGGCCGTCATCTTGGCCCGCAACTCATCAATGCCCTCGACCCGCTGCACCTGGTTGCTGGCATCCAGAAAATATTGCAGCTTGGCGCCGACCATCTTTTGGAACAAGGCGGCGGCAGGATTTGCGCTGTCCGCCGCCGATTTCTTGTCCGAATCATAATCAACCATCGTTCTGCCGCCTAGATCCATCTTCATCCGCATGGCGAGGAATTCCAGCTCCACTTCATGTCCGCCTTCGGCTTCCTCCTTCAACACCGAGAGGGCGTAACTCTGTCCTATGGTCATGTCCTGTTTGATGGGGTTAGGCTGCCCCGGCACGGTAATCTCGGAGTTCATCTTGAGATCGAAGCTTTGGACGATGCGTTCGCCCACCGGCCATTTCAGCTTGAGCTCCACGGCACCGGACGGCGGCGGGGACTTGGAAGGCATGTTTAATTTGCCGGACTTGTTGCAGCTCACAACAGACAGACCCAAGGCCAGGGTGACGGTAATCAGCAGGATGTTTTTTTTCATGAATGGATTCTTTCCCATAAGGTGTGGAGGCAGTCTAATCGCAAGCCAGTCGCAGGCAAATTACAAAAACAGCGGGAAATAATAAGTTCCAGCGCTGTCCTTTCACCTGATACGGCTTGAATGTTCATCGTTTCACCCTATTAAGTTAGGAAACCGCCCGAAAAGGTGACAGGATATTTTCCATCCCTGGCGCCAGTCATTGAAACCTGGCCAGATGTCCATGCGAAATACCCCCCTCCCGCCACGCGGGATGAGACGGCTTTTGAATCTTTACCGTAGCGGCGACTCGGAAGAGCGCCGCAGAATAATTTGCCGTCAGTGTGCGGCGCTTTGCGAATCGCCGCTACGAAGACCGGCTCAGTCTTCCTTGTCATCACCGAGGAGCTTCTCAACGTGACGGTCGAGGCTCAGCAGACTGCCGGCACAGGTGGCGGCTTGAACACGGTCCACCAGTTCTGCCGCCCACGCTTCTTCCTCCACCTGTTCCTTGATGAACCAGTGCATCAACACCTGGGCGGGATAATCCTTGGTCGCCACGGCCGCCTCGTAAACGGCATTGATCCCGCGGGTATTGGCCTCTTCCATCGCTTGCGCCTGTTCCACCACCTCCAGCAGCGACTTGAAGCTCTGTTTCGGCGCCACAATGGCAGTCAGCTCGGGCGCAATGCCGCGGTCATGAACATGCTTCATGATTTTCTCCGCGTGTTCGCGCTCCTCGCCCGACTGTTTGGAGAAGAACGCGGCGAAGCCGGTGAGATTCCGGCTGGCGCACCAGACGGATAGTCCGAGGTAGGCCTGGGCGGCAGTCAGTTCGCAATTAAGCTGGCGGTTCAGTTCCGTCAGCGTTTTGGCAGGAATTTTGGTTTTGGCCATAATATTGGTTTGTTGGCCTCTTTATGCCGGAGATTGCCGCGCCGGGCAAGCGTTCGCTCACCGGCTCGAAATGGAAAAGCCGCCCCTCCCGCCATGCGGGACGGAGCGGCTTTGAATTCTTACGGTAGGGTGGCGTTGCTGCGCCGCCGCAGACGGCCCGGCGGGCCATCCCTACCAGCTTTGAAAAACGTTGTTGCCTGCGGGTGTCCCGGCGTAAAGTGCCTAAAATGAGCACGACACCGGAACCCGGGCCGCCATCGCGCCAGACCTCCAATTTGTCGGCGACTGCAACGCCACCGGTCATCGCGGGCATGAACGAGGTTTCCGGTGGCAAAGAGGGTTCGGGCGCTCCCCTGCCCGGTCTGAGCAAGCGTCGATTGGCCGTGGCATTTGCCGCGGCGGCCGCGTCTGACGTCCTGGCCGTCGCGGTTACGCTGGCGCCACCGGTCGAGTGGGCATTGGATTTGGTGACCGCCCTGGTGCTTTTTGCGGTGCTCGGACGGCGCTGGCTGCTGTTGCCGGCCCTGATCATGGAAGCCATCCCGGGGATGTGGGTGTTTCCGTTCTGGGTGCTCGTCGTGGGCGCCATCGCCGTCACCGGCCAGATCAAACCCAAACATTAAATGACCGTCAAAAAGGCGCGTCTTGACCCCACCACCCGGGTAGGGCGGTGCTGCTGCGCCGCCACAATATCTCGGTTGGGTCGCATCGTCATGATTTGAAAGAAGCAGAGGCGGAGGGGCACCTCCGCCCTACCTAAGGCAAAACAAAACCGCCCCGGATGCCGGAGCGGCTTGGTTGTAGCGTCGAACCACAGGCTCGACACACATTCGGCCATCAGCCTTCGCAACGTTCAGAACACTGCTACGGCGCAATGGGGGCATCGCACCCTGCCTGGTTATTTCTTCTTCGCCGGTCTGGCTGCTTTCACTTCCGGCGCGCCCGGCTGGGCGGACGGCTGGGCAACGGGAACCCGGAAAGGATTGGATAAAACAAACGTCAAGCCCAGCTTGCGGCGGATTTTGATGAGGCTCGGTTGGCCTCCTTGTTCGCCGTTGACGGGCGGCCTGATGTCGGGACGTATGATCTGGTTGCCGTTCATATTCATTTGCGACGGTATGCAACAAACGTGCCGATGTCTGGCTGCAGAAAACCACCATTGCCGACCGGTTATCCGTAAGAATCTGCGTCCAACAACCGCGCCGGTATCTGTCAAACTGGCTGTTTGTTGGACAGAAAAACACAAAGTGCAATGGCCAAGGCGAGCCGGCCGCGGCGAGATGGGGACATCGCGCCCTACCCGCCATTTCTTCTTCGCGGCTTGGTATTTCAAGGTGGGGCGGTGCTGCTGCGCCGCCCCAATATTTCGCATGGGTAAGATTGTCGGATCGGAAAAAGGACGAGGTGGAGGGGCACCTCCGCCCTACCTAAGGTAAAATTAAAAAACCGCCCCGTCCCCACCATGAGGAACGGAGCGGCTTCTGTTGTAGCGTCGAGCCTGCGGCTCGATACGAATTCGGCCAGAGGCCGAACCCTACACTTATTTCTTCTTCGCCGGTTTCTTCGCGGCTTCGTCTTCCAACGCGGCCTGTGCGGCCGCCAATCGCGCCACGGGCACGCGGAAGGGCGAGCAGCTCACATACGTCAGCCCGGCGCGATGACAGAACTTCACGCTCTCGGGGTCGCCGCCGTGTTCGCCGCAGATGCCCAGCTTGATGCCAGGACGGGTCTTGTTGCCCCGCTCGGCCGCAATCTTGATGAGCTGGCCCACGCCGGCCTGGTCAATCGTGGCGAACGGATTTTTCTTGATGATTTCCTGTTCCTGATACGGCCCGAGGAACGAGCCGGAATCGTCGCGGCTCATGCCCAGGCACGTCTGCGTCAGATCGTTGGTGCCGAAGCTGAAGAACTCCGCGGTCTGGGCGATTTCATCCGCCGTAAGCGCGCCGCGCGGCACTTCAATCATCGTGCCGACGAGGTAATCGAGCTTCACCTTCTTCTCGGCCATGACTTCCTTCGCCACGCGATGGACGACTTCCACCTGCAGGTCCAGCTCCTTCTTGAACCCGACGAGCGGGATCATGACTTCGGGCTTCACCTTGATGCCGGCTTTCTGCACCTCGGCGGCGGCTTCGAACACCGCGCGCGATTGCATCTCGGAAATTTCCGGATAAACAATGCCCAGCCGGCAGCCGCGGAACCCGAGCATGGGGTTGAACTCGTGGAGTTCCTTCACGCGCTGTTTGATCTTGGCGACAGGCACATTCATTTTCTTGGCCAGGTCCTGTTGCGCGGCATCGTCGTGCGGCAGGAATTCGTGCAGCGGCGGATCCAGGAAACGGATCGTGGCCGGCAGCCCCTGCAATTCCTTGAACATGCCCGTGAAATCACCCCGCTGATAAGGCAGGATTTTGGCGAGCGCGGCCTTCCGTTCTTCCTTGGTGTCAGCGAGAATCATTTCGCGCATGGCGTCAATGCGATTGCCTTCGAAGAACATGTGCTCGGTACGGCACAGGCCGATGCCTACGGCGCCGAACGCAACAGCGTTTGCGGTCTGCTCCGGCGTGTCGGCATTGGTGCGGACCTGGAGCCGGGTGGCCTTCGCGCACCAGTCCATGAGCTTCTGGAAGTTCTGGTAGGTCTGGCTGTCCTTTGCGCCAAGCGATTTCTCGACGAGCACCTGGACGATTTCCGAGGCCGCGGTCGGGAGCTGGCCGGCATAAACATCACCGGCGGTGCCGTTGATGGACAGGAAGTCGCCTTCCTTGTAAGTCACGCCATCGACGGTCATCGTCCGGGCGGTGTAATCAATCTGCAACGCAGCGGCGCCGCAGACGCAAACCTTGCCCATCTGACGGGCCACGAGCGCCGCGTGCGAACTGACGCCGCCCTTGGCGGTGAGAATGCCTTCGGAGGCAATCATGCCGCGCAAATCTTCGGGGGAAGTCTCGTTGCGGACGAGCAGCACCTTTTCGCCCTTGGCCGCGGCCGCATCGGCGCGGTCGGCATTGAGATACATCTTGCCACAGGCGGCGCCGGGGCCGGCGGGCAAACCCTTGGCAATGCAACGGGCGGCCTTCATGGCCTTGCGCTCGAACACGGGCGCAAGCACCTGGTCCAACTGGTCGGCCGGCACGCGTTTGATGGCCGTCTTCCAATCAATCAGCTTTTCCGCCTCCATCTCGATGGCGAAACGGACCGCCGCGAGGCCGGTGCGCTTGCCGTTGCGGGTCTGGAGCATGAACAGCTTGCCGTCCTGAATCGTGAACTCGAAGTCCTGCACGTCTTTGAAGTGCGATTCGAGGGTCTTGCGGACCTCTTCCAGCTCGACGAAGGTCTTCGGGAGAACAGTCTTGAGCCTGGCCACGGGGTCGGGCGTGCGCACGCCGGCGACGACGTCTTCGCCCTGCGCGTTGATGAGGAATTCACCGTAGAAAACCTTCTCGCCGGTGGCGGGGTCGCGGGTGAAGGCGACGCCGGAGCCGGACTTGTCGCCGGTGTTGCCGTAAACCATCGCCTGCACATTGACGGCGGTGCCCCACTCGGCGGGGATGCCGTATTTGCGGCGATAAACAATGGCGCGGTCATTCATCCAGGAACCGAACACGGCGCCCGTTGCGCCCCAGAGCTGCTTCCAGGGATCCTGCGGAAATTCGCTGCCGGTGCGTTCCTTGATGAGCTTCTTGAAGCGCTTCACCAGTTCCTGGAGATCGGACACCGTCATCTTCGTGTCTTCGATGTCCGCATGATGCCGGTCGTGCTTGAGCTTGTGGATGGCCACTTCAAACGGCTCGTGGTCCTCGTCCTTGGTCTTCTGGACGCCCATGACGACGTCGCCGTACATCTGGATGAAGCGGCGGTAACAATCCCAGGCGAAACGCTCGTTCTTCGTCGCCTTGACGAGGGCGAGGACGGTGGCGTCGTTGAGGCCGAGATTGAGAATGGTGTCCATCATGCCGGGCATGGAATCGCGGGCGCCGGAACGGACGGAGACGAGCAGCGGCATGGCCGACTGATCACCGAACTTCGTGCCCATGATTTTCTCGATGAAAGCGATGCCTTCTTTGGCCTGCGCGTCGAGGACCTTGGGGTAGGTCTTCTTGTTGTCGTAATAATAGGTGCAGACCTCGGTGGTGATGGTGAAGCCGGGAGGCACCGGGAGGCCGATGCGGGACATTTCGGCGAGGTTCGCGCCCTTGCCGCCGAGCAACGGTTTCATGGAACCATTGCCATCGGCCTTCTTGTTACCAAACAGATAAACGTACTTCGATGTTTTAGCCATAAATCTCCAGTTTTATTAAATAATTGCGCTTTTAACTTCGAACGGGGAATTCCACCGAATTAAAGCGGGCGCAAGATATCAAACGGGCGGGGCAAGTCAACGAACGAAACCGGAAAAGCCAAAATCTGCTGCATCAATAACAATAATTGATGTCCGCCGGCTGTTGAAAAGCCCCTAAAGCAGCGTGTTTGGCCACGGATTGACGCGGATGGACACGGATTCCGGCACTGCCATTTTTAGTTTTAATGGTTGATGTGGGCTACAAACATATTGATTTCATTGAGAATTAACGGCCTTGTGAATAACTCGTGAGCAAAAGTTAATATGTTATCCTAGAAACAAATAGGGGAATTTATGAATGTGAAAATGCGGGGCCGAGTACAGTTTACTTCGGTAAGTTGCTGGAGTCCAAATCCAGTACAGCCTCACGAGCAACCGAAGAAAAACTTGGTGGCTTCCAAAACCACCCTCGGCCCTGCACACTTCAACGTGCTCCAACACTGTCTCGTCGGGTTCGATTGAGCAATGGAAAGTTATTGATTTTATTCACATCTCGACTGCCCATGCAAATGAGGGAAATATGTCAAAATAAAGAACTGACCACTTTTAGATCTGACTCATCATAAGCCCATCCAACAGCGTTTTCCTCATCGTCGTTGAGATATAACAATTCAAATCCAGAAGCACCGCGAGCAATCTGTGCCCATACATATAAGTATCCAAGGCACCGGTTAAATTGTCCCTGTGGATGAGTTCGTCAGAAAGCTCATTGAGTTTTTTGAGATCGAGTAATTCTTGCGCAAGAAGTGTCAACTTGGCGGGATGCTCGTCAAGCTCGATGGTAGCGAAATCACGGTTTATTTTTTCGTCAAGTTTTTGCGCAAGGAATAAATCCTCGGCGTATTGTTTCATACGAGTTTGCTCAACAACCTTTGTCTTCAGAGACTTGATCTCTTCTTCTTTCACACGTCTTTCGGCGTCGATATTTGAAAGCGCAGCTTGCTGTTCCGCTAGTGTCGCCTGCAATTGCTTCGCCTTAATCCACTCAATCCGCCGTGCATATGCAATTCATTGCATGCGTTGCCACATCTAGTTTAGATGCTGGTTCCAGACGAGCCAGTACAAGCTGAGGTCATCCATCAATTTGCGGAACAGGGAAAGATCCATCGGCTTG
>JBEKSU010000109.1:0-11470 GCA_049516755.1 Verrucomicrobiota bacterium
CCAACGTAACCATGACCCGCGCCGCGCGGGGTCACTGGAATGCGATGCTGATTGGCAAAGCGGAGCAGGGTGGAGACGGATTGGGTGGAGCGGGGCAGGGCGACGGCGTCCGGCTGATGCGAGGCAAACCATTTGTCGCCGGCGTATTTGGCCAGGGTTGGTGGGTCAAAAGTGATTTCGCCGGCCGGAAGGATGTTTTTGAGCCGGCGGAGGATTGTCGGTTTTGGGGAGGTCATTTGAAAGTCAGAGTCTTGTTACCCCGGCTCCCACAGTCATTCGGCGGGCGCGCCGGGTGGCGCGTTGAGAAATTCCTTCGCGTCGTCAGCCTCGTCCGCGGGGACCTGCAGCAGGATGCCACCGGTGGTGATGGCGGTACCCAAACAGAGGGCAACATTTTCATTTGCGAGGGTGGGATGAAATCCGGCAGCTTCGAGCCGGGAGCGTTTCATTTGCGCGTCGGTGTCGCTCAACTCTTTGGAAATGGTGACCAGTGGCATGTCGCGTGATGGCATTCAGACGGTCGGCACTTTTATTTCCGCAAAGACGATGACGCCCGCGCCCGTCTGGAGGAGGCTCAGAACCTGGACTTCGACCTGCTGGCCGATGTGTGCCTGGCCGTTGCTGACGACGACCATGGTGCCGTCGGGCAGATAGCCGATGCCCTGTCCCTTGTCCCTGCCTTCGCGCACGATTTTCAGTTGCAGGGTTTCGCCGGGGAGCAGAATCACCTTGAGGCATTTGGCGACCTCATGAAGGTTTACGTAGCTGATATTTTGCAGTTCGGCGATCTTGGCCAGGTTGTAATCGTTGGTATAAAGCCGGGCATTGAGGTTGTGCGCGAGGTGGATGAGCTTGGTGTCCACCTGGGACTCTTCCGGAAAATCGCCATCGTGAATGCGGACTTCCGTGTGCGCGTTGCGCTGCAGGCGGTTGAGCATTTCCAGTCCGCGGCGGCCGCGGGCGCGTTTGATGGGGTCGGCAGAATCGGCTATCTGCTGGATTTCCTTCAACACAAAGCGCGGCACGACGATCAGGCCCTCCAAAAAACGGGTTTCAATCAAATCGGCGATGCGCCCGTCAATGATGACGCTGGTGTCGAGCAGCAGCAAATTGTCCGGCTTGTTTTGCGGCGCAAAACGGACATAGGGAATGATCAGGGAAAAATCCTCCTTGTTGCTGCGCATGGCGAGGATGATGCCGATGTAGCCGAAGCCCAGGAACAGCCCGAGCCGGATGAGCCAGCGGACATTTTCGGGGGCGTTTTCAAACAGGCCGGAGCGGTCCACCAGCAGCGCGACGACGGAGCCGAGCAAAAGACCGAACGTCGTGGCTGAAAACGCGCGGAGCGAAAAACCCTTGAGCATTTCGTCCACGGCAACCATCAGCCCGCCAAAACCGAAGCCCATCATCATGCCGAACAAACCGCTGTGGCTCAGGCCGGTGAATTCCGGGCGCACCTGGCTCACGGCGTATCCGCCCACGGTGCAGAGACCGAGAAACAAAATCCGAATGGCCCAAAGTGGAGTCATGGTTCAATGGGGGGTGTTGGTTGCCGTCGTCCCGCTTGGCGGGGCGGGCACCGGTTCCTTGTGCCAGAGAAAATGCCACAGTCCGAGCCGGTTCAAGTTGCTCGAGGCAATGGCGAGGTTGTTAGCTATGGCTTGCACGTTGGTGGCCAATTGTTCGTTCTGCAGCATGGTTCCAGCAAGACCTTTGCCAGAATGGATGTCGTTCAGCACACTTTTCAACACTTCGGTCGAAGATTCAATGTTTTTTACAGCGGCAGTGATATCCGAGCTGTTGGTGGACAGGACGCCCTCGGCGGCATTGGCCAGGTGCGTCAGCTCCTGGGAAAAGAAAACGATGTTGCTGACGGCAAGGCTGGCCTGCGAACTGTTGGTGGCGATGATGGCATTGATGTCGCTCATCGTGGTCAGCGCCTGTTCGGAAAACGTGCGCATATTGATCACGGCCACGGAAAAATTGGTGAGCGTATTCTCGTTCAGCACGACGCGCCGCAGGTCCGTGACCGAGTCGTCGAGTTTTTTGGCGGTATCGTCAAACCGTTTGATGAACCCGGAGGTCGAGCGCGCGACCTCCTGCAAATTAAAAGGTTCCTGGCAGACGACGTCTGCGCCGTCCTGCAACAACGGCGGCGAATTCGTGGTGGGAATGATGGAGACATATTGGTCGCCGAGAAAGCCGGATTGCTCGATGACGAAACGCGCGTCGTGGTAAATTTTGTTTTCCCGGTAAATATTCAGGAGAATCGTCACGCTTTTGCCGTCGTTGGCGAGTTTGATGTCAGTGACGCTGCCAACCTGGACGCCGGCGAGCAAAACGCCCGCGCGTTGCTTCAGGCCGCCAACGTTGGCCGCATGCAGGCGCAATTCGTAGGTGCGGCTGAACGGGCTGGTGCTCTTGCTGAACAGAATCAGCAATGTCGCCAGCAGCGCCAGCCCGATGAACACAAACAGGCCGACCTTGGTTTCCAATCGCGATTTATCCATGACTCAAGGCAAATATTCCTTCGCATCGGCGACCCCGTCAATGAACTGCCGCACCACCGGGTCCAACGAATTAAAAATCTGGTCCGGCGTGCCGTTCGCGTAAATCTTTTTATTGTGCAACATCAGCACCCGCTGGCCGACGCGCCGGGCCGTGCGCATGTCGTGTGTAACCACCACCGTGGTTACCTTCAGCCGGTCGCGTACCCGCAGGATCAGCTGGTCAATGCTGTCAGACACAATCGGGTCCAGTCCGGTCGTCGGCTCATCATAAAGCACAATCTCCGGTTCGTAAATGATGGCGCGCGCCAGACCCACACGCTTGCGCATGCCGCCCGAGAGTTCAGCCGGTTGTTTGTCTTCCGTGCCCGGCAAATCAACCATTTCGAGCGCTCCGGCCACCCGCCGGCTGATTTCCGCCCCGGTCAGATGTTCATGCCGGCGCAACCCGAACGCCACATTTTCCGCTACCGTCATGGAATCAAACAACGCCGCGCTTTGGAACAACATGCCGAATTTCCGCCGCACGCGCAGCAACTGGCGTTCGTCCATCGGCACGATGTTTTCGCCGTCAATCAACACCTCGCCCCTGTCCGGCTGCAACAGGCCAATGAGGTGCTTGAGCAGGACGCTTTTGCCGCTGCCGCTGCGACCGATGATGGCGACCGATTCGCCATTTTCAATCCGGAAACCGACACTGTCGAGGACCAGTTGTGCGCCGAAACTTTTTGTCAAATCCCGGACTTCAATCATAAGCCCACCAGTTTGCCCATGACCAGCGTGAGGAAAAAATTCGCGATCAGGATGGTGATGGAGGCGTAAACCACCGCCTCCGTGGTGGCCTGCCCGACGCCTTCCGCGCCGAGGCGGCACGTCATGCCCTTGTAACAGCCGATGAGCGCGATGACGCCACCGTAAATGAATGACTTGATCAGGCCGATGACCAGGTCTGACTGGTGCGTGTATCTCAGCATGTTCGCCCAGAGATAGGTCGGCTCGATGTCGAGCACGTTCACGCTCACGAAATAGCCGCCCAGAATGCCGATGACGATGGCTTCCGCCGTAAGCAGCGGCAGCGCGAGGTGCGCCGCGACGAGCCGGGGCACGACCAGGTAATCCACCGGGTCCGTGGCCAGGGCGCGAAGCGCGTCAATCTGTTCCGTCACGCGCATCGTGCCGATTTCGGCGGCCATGGCCGCGCCGACGCGGCCGGCGACCATCAATGCCGTCAGCACCGGGCCGAGTTCGCTGCACATCGAGACGCTTACGACCGCGAGCGTGGCCGTGTCCATTTTGACCTTGTGAAACTGGAAATAGGTCTGCGCGGCCAGCACCATGCCGGTGAATGCGCCGGTGATGAGCACCACCGACTGCGACTTCACGCCGATGAAATAAATCTGACGGAGCACATCGCGCCAAGAGCTTCTTCCCTTGAGCAGCGACGCAACCGTCTCCCTGGCCAGCAAAGTAATCTGGCCCAGCTCGGCGAACACTGCGTTCACGCGTTTACTGGCAGGCAGACTGAACATCACAGCCACAGTATCAAATCGGCGGACTTTGGCCAGTGCGAGAATGGCATTCACTGCGGGTTGCGGTGCGGCGGGAAAACTGCCAATTTCAACCGCTGTGATTCGCGTGCAAAAATGGCTTGTTAAAATTACGCTCGTTCTTCTGGTGCTATGGTTGCTGCTGGCGGTGGCGGCGCTTGTTTTTCCGCAACCGTTTTTGTGCGTGGACAGCGGGCCGGTGAAAGCCGACGTGATCGTGGTGTTGGGCGGTGGTTCGCATGAACGGCCGGAACGTGCAGCCGAACTTTTCAAGGAACAAGTCGCGCCGCGCATCCTCATCAGCGGGTTGGGCGATTACGAAATAAACCGGCGGCGGCTGCTGGCGGCGGGCGTGCCGGCGACTACGATTGAACTGGAAACCCAATCCCGCACGACGCGGGAAAATGCGCAGTTCACCGTCAAATTGCTTCGCGAACAGAAACTGAAGCGCGTCATTCTTGTCACGTCATGGTATCATTCACGCCGTGCGCTGGCGTGTTTCCGGCATTATGCGCCGGAGATCACATTTTATTCCCGCCCGTCCTATTTTGCCTCAGCCCGCGCCGATTGGTCGCATAACCGCATCGGCCAACGCATCCGGCTCGAGTATCTGAAATTGCTGGGATATTGGGTGCGCTATGGCGTCTGTCCGTTTTGAATAAGAACCGAAATTTCTTGCGCCTGATTCAGCGTTCGACATACTCATCATTCCTAATCGCGGGGTGGAGCAGCCCGGTAGCTCGTCAGGCTCATAACCTGAAGGTCGCTGGTTCAAATCCAGCCCCCGCAACCAATTCTTAAGCGCTGGTAGAACCACGGGTTTTGCCGGCGCTTTGTTTTTTCTTGAAATTCGGGTTTGATGGCTGATGATGCCTTCTCGTGGGAGCAAGGCCGCCCCCTTGGGGTTGACTCGATACGTTATGAAAAAGATTCCGATCATTCTGCTGCTGGTGGCACTTTCAACGTTCGCCCAAACTAACGAACCGGTGATGGCTGTTCTGCCCGCCGGCGGCCAATTTTACACCAACGCCCAAATAACCCGCGTGACTCCGGCCTATGCCGTGGTGATCTACGACGGCGGCAGCGTGCAACTGGCGTTGAGCAACCTGCCGGCTTCCTGCCAGGAAAAATACGGCTATGACCCGGTCAAGGCGGCCAGGTTTCTGGCGGATGAAAAACAGAGGGTCCAGGCGGAGCGCGCCGCCTTGATGGCGCGCCAGGCCGCCTATAACCGGGCCGTTGCCTCGCTGGTGGGAACGAACCGGCCGGTCCAAATCATTTCCATTTCGGACGATCTGTCCAACGGGGGGATTGCCCGGTGTGCTGTTCAAGGCGCTTCCGATGATATCCTCGTCAAAAACCTTCCCGACGCGGTGAGAAGTTTTCTGAATCGCAAAAGGCAACTGGCTGCTGACATCAATTCCTTCAATGACAAGGTCCAGGCCGACGCCAGCGCGGCTGCCCGCGCGCAAGCAGTCGTGCCGGCTTATGCCTCAACGGATCCCGACACCCTTGACGCGCAAAATAATCAACGCGCCCAGGCAAACCTGATGGCGTTGAACGTCAAGGAGGAACAGGCTGTTTTGGCAAGGATGAATAATGCGATGCGCGATTTGGATGCTGAAACGGCGGACCGAACAACCATCATGGCCTTCCCCACCGGCGAGTTTTTCGGCGGGTTTGAAATTTGGAACTGCGTCGGAATGCCATGAAAAGGCATCCGTTTCGTGACGCCAACAGCCCGGCCGCCGAAAACCGGGAATAAATCGTCAATCCGTCAAAACTCTTGCTCCCACATCGCAGGTTCTGAACTCCAGGCCGGCCATCATTTCATTTTGGCCGGACCGGTTTCCTGTCCGCCAAGTTTCGTGCCTTTAAAAAAAATTAGTCGTCTAAAAGTGATACACCGGGTGGAAAAAGCATTCGGTATTTGAAGCGGCAGCCGATGGCATCAAAGCTGCACCACTGCATGGCAGGGAGCCGGAGGAAAAATGAAAGCGCACATGAGTAAATCGCAAACATCGCCAAACCAGCGGAATCAAACGAAATTTATGAAAATCATCCATTCGATGGCCTTCGCGGCATTGGCCTTAATATTGACTTCCTGCGCGACCCCGCCGCCGCCGCCGCAGGCGTTTCACAATACTGACAATAACGCCCTGGTTATCGCGTCTTTGGATGACAACACCTGCAAGATGCTCCAGCCCACAAGCTCCAGCGGGGAGAAAAACGACATGGTTCTGGCCAGGGCCATGACGCTGCCCCAACACCAGGCCGCCGTGGTGATCCTTGAGAATTACAACGAGCCGCAAATCGGCCAGCAATTTCGCGACCGCGGCACAGCCTTGTTCGTCGGATTACGAAGCCTCGGATACCAGCATATTGTCTTCCTGCAAGGCAATGGCAGTGCCAACCCCGAGGGATTAATAACACTTGCCGAATATAATTAACGAAGTCGGGTTACATATCCCGCCCGCAGGATAAAACACCAAATCCTGCGGGCGGGTTGCATTTTCAGATCCCATCCGCGCAAGCGATATCAGCGCGCCAATTTTTCCGTTTCACTTTTTCGGGCTGCTCTGATTGATGTCGGCGGCAGAATGCTGTTTCAGCCAGACCCCAAGTTTGGGAACATTTGACTCAATTTCCCCAACGGCAAGGTCGCACATCCGGCTGGCGCCATAAGCGTTGAAATGCGTGTCGTCGGTCAATCCTTTCGAACAGCGCTCAAATTCGCCGGCCGGGATCCAGTCGTAGAGTCGCTTCGAAGATTCCGGTCCCAGGCGCGTGAGCAGTTCCGCGCTGCGGGTGTTCATTTCGAGCAGGGGCACCTGCTGTTCCAGCGCGACCTCCCGCATGGCTTTCACGTAATCGCGGTGCGTGTCAACCAGCCCGCCGTGGTCATCGAATTTTCTCCGGGCAATGGGCGTGGCCAGGATCGGGATGGCCCCATGCTTCCGGGATTCTCGGATGAACATCGCCAGGTTCGTCTTGAAACCGCCGAATGGTTCGGTGTAGCGCTTGGGGTCCGTTTTCTTTTCGTCGTTGTGGCCGAACTGGATGATGACGTAATCGCCGGGTCGGAGCCGGTTCGTGATCGCGTTCCACCGGTCCTGGTCAATGAAACTTTTCGTGCTCCGGCCGTTCACCGCGTGGTTTTCAATCCGCACCCCATCCTGGAAATACATCGGCAGCATCTGACCCCAGCCGCGTTCGGGATTGGGCGGAATCACCGGCTTGTCCGCCATCGTGGAATCGCCAACCATGAAAATGCTAAAGCCGGTCTGGTCCGGCTCCGCGCGGGTCGTTGTTGGCGGTCTGATGGCGCATCCGCAAAATGTGACGGCAGCCAAAAGGGCGATGCCGGCTTGAATCTTAAGGCGTCCGAACAAGATTTGAGCAGTTGAAATCACGGATTCATCTTAAAACGAATCCGCTCCGGACGGAATGAAAAAGGCGGCAAAGGGCAAATCTGGTGAGGAGCGTCTCCGCGAGCCGTCTTTGGCAATAAGTTCAATCTGCCCCGCTCGCGAGGACGCTCGCCCCACCGGGACACAAGCTGCAGCCTGTCAAAAAACCTGGCAAAACTTTGACACCGCGCCTTCAATCTTTATTCTTGGCCCGTGCGCACGGTTCCTGTCCAGCTCGGAAAACGCAGCTACGCCATCAAAATTGGCGGCGGCCTGCTCGCCCATTTGGGCGGTGAATGCGCGCGCCTGAAACTAGGCGCGCGTTGCGCCATCATCACCGACACCAACGTTGGCCGTCGGTTTGCCAAAGCCGCTTTCAATTCCCTCGCCACGGCCGGTTTTTCGCCTTCACTGATTGTGGTTCCCGCGGGGGAAACGGCCAAAAGTTTGAAGATGGTTCAAATGGGCTACGACCTGCTGGCAGCGCACCGGCTTGAACGCAAGTCCTTCATCGTCGCCCTCGGCGGCGGCGTGGTCGGTGACCTCGCGGGATTTGTCGCGGCGACGTATCTGCGCGGCATCGCGTTTGTGCAGGTGCCGACGACACTGCTGGCACAGGTGGACAGCTCCGTCGGCGGCAAGGTCGGCGTCAATTTGAAGGCCGGGAAAAACCTCGTGGGCGCGTTTTACCAGCCGCGGCTGGTGTTGTGTGATCTCGACACGCTGGCCGCGCTGCCGGAACGTGAATTTCGCGCCGGACTGGCCGAGGTCATCAAATACGGCATCATTTACGACGCGCGACTGTTTGCCCGGCTCGAACGCGGCCTGCCCCGGCTGCTCAAGCGCGAACCCAAAATGCTCGGCGCCGTCATCGCGCGCTGTTGCGAAATCAAGGCGGCGGTCGTGGGCGAGGACGAAACTGAAAGCGGCCTGCGGGCGATACTGAATTTTGGCCACACCATCGGCCACGCCATCGAGAACATTTCCGGCTACGGAAAATATCTGCACGGCGAGGCGATTGCCATCGGCCAGGTCGCCACCGCAAAACTGTCTTCCGGACTGACGGGTTTGTCGGAGGAAGAAGCCGGGCGGATTCGGGATTTATTCAAGCGTGCCGGTCTGCCGACCGGCATCAAATTGGGTGCGCCGCAGCGAAGGAAGCTTTTCGCCGCGATGCGGCTGGATAAAAAGGTCAGCGGCGGCGAAATCAAATTTGTGCTCGCCCGTAAAATTGGCAGGGTAATCTGGGGGCAACGCGTGCCTGAAAATCTGATCAGTCATGCACTCGATGAAATCGTAAACACCGCTCCGCGCGTGCTCGCAAGAGATAGGAACCGCAAATCTTAACATGGTCCTGGTCATAGATAATTACGATTCGTTCACCTACAACCTCGTGCAATACCTCGGCGAGATGAACGTGGAATTGCAGGTGCGGCGCAACGACGAGGTCTCGCTCGACGAAATCCGCGCCTTGAAACCGGAGCGCATTCTGGTGTCGCCGGGCCCGTGCTCGCCGCGCGAATCCGGGTTGTCGAACGAGGTCATCCGCACGTTTGGCCGGGAAATGCCCGTGTTCGGCGTCTGCCTCGGTCACCAATGCATCGGGCACACGTTTGGCGCGGAGGTGGTGGTGAATTACCGCATGATGCACGGCAAAACCTCGCCCATCAAACACAACGGCAAGGACCTGTTTGCGGGGATGCCCAATCCTTTTGTCGCCACGCGCTATCATTCGCTCGTCATCAAGCGGGATACGCTGCCCGCCTGTCTCGAAGTCACCGCCGAAAGTGACGAAGGCGAAATCATGGGCGTGCGGCACAAGGAACTGCCGATCTGGGGCGTGCAATTTCACCCGGAAAGCATCCTGACCGACAACGGGCGGCAGATAATCAAGAATTTTCTCAAGTTGAAGTAGCAGCGCCGTGCACTATACTCAAAAGCTCATGCAGATTCATTTGCTGAAATCGAAGATTCACCGCGCCACCGTCACCGGCGGCAACGTGAAATATGAGGGCAGCCTCACCATTGCCATTGACCTGATGGAAAAGGTCGGTCTGCAGGAATACGAACGCATCCTGGGCAGCAACATGGCCAACGGCGAACGGTTTGAAACCTACGTCATCCGCGGCAAACGCGGTTCCGGCCAGATCATCATGAACGGCGCGGTGGCGCACCTCGGCAAAAAAGGCGATTTGCTCACCATCATGAACTTCGCGGTCGTGGACAAAAAGCGGGCGGCCAAATGGAAGCCGCGCGTCATCGTCCTCGGCAAAGGGAACAAAATCGTGGACGAGCGGGGAATCTAACCATTTACGATTTACGATATGCGATTTACGCGGTGCCCATAATCCGCGGCAACGCGCGTAAATCGTAAATCAAATATCGTAAATTCAAAGGTTCTTCGCAACCTCGTTCCAGTTGATCACGTTCCAGACCGCTTTCAGGTAATCCGCGCGCTTGTTCTGGTATTTCAGGTAGTAGGCATGTTCCCAGACATCCACGCCGAGCAGCGGTTTGCCTTCGCAACCGGCCACGGCCTTGCCCATGAGCGGATTATCCTGGTTGGCGGTGGAAACGATTTCCAGTTTGCCGCCGTTCGAGACGAGCCAGGCCCAGCCGCTGCCGAACCGGCCGGTGCCCGCCGCTTCAAACTTGGCCTGAAAATCGGTGAAGGAGCCGAACGCGGCCTTGATGGCGTCGCCGAGCTTGCCGGACGGCGTGCCGCCAGCCTTGGGCGCAAGAATTTTCCAGAAGAACGAGTGGTTCCAGTGGCCGCCGCCGTTGTTGCGCACCGGGCCGCGGATGTTGTCCGGCACGGACGCGAGGTCCTTGATCAGCGCGTCGAGCGGTTTGGCCTCGAGCGCGGCGTTGCCGGCGATGGCCTTGTTGAGATTGTCCACGTAAGCCTTGTGATGACGGTCGTGATGGATCTCCATCGTCAGCGCGTCAATGTGCGGTTCCAAGGCTTCCTTGGGATAGGGCAGGGGCGGTAGTTCGTGTGCCATAAGTTTTAATCCTTTCGTTTCCTTTTGTTAATTCTCGAAATCAAATTGCGCCACTGTCGGAAAAAAAGCAAGTGCGGACAAAGATGTAAATTTCCTGCTGTGTTAGTCAACCGTACGAACCGCCAAGCGGCGGCACAAATCTGGTGAGCGTCCTCGCGAGCCAACTTGGAGAGACGAATTTCGACGCCTCGCAGGTACGCTCGCTCCACTAAAGTAGCGCAGGCGTCACGCCTGCAAAACTGGAAATGTGCAGGCCAGAGGCCTGCGCTACTCTCATTTCGCCAGTTCCACAAAATTCTTCAGCAGTTGCAGGCCGACCTTCTGGCTTTTTTCCGGGTGGAATTGCGTGGCGAAAACATTGTCGCGCCAGACCGATGACGCGAATTTGCCACCGTATTCCGTCCGCGTGGCGACGATGCCCGCATCCACCGGCTGCGGATAAAAACTGTGGACGAAATAAACGTAGCTGCCATTGGCCACGCCGCGGAACAACGGGCAGTCCGGTTTCACGATTTCGAGCTGGTTCCAGCCAATTTGCGGAATTTTCAATCCATGCTTTTCCGAGAAGCGGATTACGCTGCCTTTGAAAATTCCGAGACCGGCGGCGCAACTGTTGAATTCCTCGCTCTTTTCGAACAGCGCCTGGTAGCCGACGCAGATGCCGAGGAACGGTTTGCCGGATTTCATGAATTCGCGCGCCGCTTCGAGCAGTTCCTGTTTGCGCAGGGCGTTGATGCAATCGTCGAACGCGCCGACGCCGGGCAGCACCATGGCCCTGGCATCGCCGATTTTGTCCGGCGATTGCACGATGCGCACGTCCGCGCCGGCCTTGAGCAGGGCCTTGTGGACGCTCCGCAGGTTGCCGGAGCCGTAATCAAGCAAAGCTATCATTTATTTCTGGTCCTCGATTTCAAGGCGCGTTGGCACCGGAGCAATTTGCGTATCTGAATGATGTGCGCCAGATCCTTGTCGCGTCGGATTGCCTCCTTGCTTTTTAAAAT
>JBEKSU010000110.1:0-11451 GCA_049516755.1 Verrucomicrobiota bacterium
TGGATCGGCTCCAATGTGGGGCTGATGCGAATTCAAAAAAAATCACTGAACGATTTTGCCAATGAAACGGCGAACCTGATTTCCTGCCGGACGTATGTGGAAATCGACGGACTGCCCACGCGCGAATGTTCGGCCGGTTCCCAACCCGCTGCGTACCGCACCCGCGACGGCCAATTATGGCTCCCCACCACCAAAGGTTTGGTGTCGGTGAACCCTGCGGATCTCAAGCCCAACCGCCAGCCCCCCCGGGTCATGATTGAATCCGTGCGGGTCGGAGGCCAGGAGCAAAAAACCAACCGGTTCAGCTCCGCGTGGAACCGGTCGGTGACCATTCCGCCCGGCCACGAACAGCTGGAAATTCATTACACCGCCTTGAATTTTTCCGCGCCCCGGGAAGTGCGGTTCAAATATCGTTTGGAAGGCCACGAAACCGCCTGGACGGAAGCCGGCGATACCCGCGTGGCCTATTACAACAAGCTGCCGCCGGGGAATTATCATTTCCATGTCATTGCCTGCAATGAAGACGGCGTGTGGAACGAAACCGGCGATGCGCTGGCCGTGACGGTGCAGCCCCAATTCTGGCAGACATGGTGGTTTCGCACCGCCGTCATCCTATGCCTGGTGGGAACCGTCGTTGCCGTGGTGCGGTATCTTTCCACGCAAAAGCTGCGGCGCCAGTTGCAACAACAGGCTTCATTGGAAAAGGAACGTTCCCGCATCGCCCGCGACCTGCACGATCAACTCGGGGCGAACCTCACGCAGGTGGGCCTGCTGGGCGAAATGGCGGAAGCCGATAAAAATTCCCCGGCGGAAATCGAAGCCCACGCGCAACAGATTTCCCAGACTGCGCGCGAAACGACCCGTTCCCTGGATGAAATTGTCTGGGCGGTCAACCCGTCCAACGACACGCTGGAAGGCCTGGTCAATTACGCCTGCAAATACGCGCAGGAATACCTCGCGGTGGCCGGATTGCGCTACCGCGCCGATGTGCCGGCCCAACTGCCGGTCATCGCCATTCCGCCGGAAGTCCGCCACAACATTTTTCTCGCCTTCAAGGAAGCCATCAACAACGTGGTCAAACACGCGCAGGCGTCCGAGGTCCGGGTGCGATTGCAATTGCAGCCCGGCCATTTTGCGTTGAGCATCGAAGACAACGGGCGGGGCCTGGGCGATCGGGATGCCCATGCGGCCCGGACCAGAAACGGGCTTCGCAACATCCGCCGGCGGATGGAAGACATTCACGGAGAATTTTCCATCGACCCCGGAACCGGGGGCGGAACAACGGTGCGTCTGACCGTGCCAATCAAAACAAAATGAAGCTTGAAGAAAAAAACCGGTCGCTGTCGCCGCTCTTGTTTCCCGGTTCCGCATTCTGCATTCTGCCTTGAACCATGCCCATCACCGTTTCCATCGTTGAAGACAATGACAAGCTGCGCGGGACGCTGGCCCGCCTGCTCGACCGGTCGGACGGGTTCCGCTGCCTGAGCCAGTACGCCAGCGCCGAGGACGCGCTGAAGGACCTGCCCCAGGCCCGCCCCAATGTCGTGCTGATGGACATCAACCTGCCCGGCATGAACGGTGTGGAATGCGTGCGGCAATTGAAGGCGCTGATGCCGGAAATCCAGGTCATGATGCTCACCGTCTACGAAGACACGGAAAACATTTTCAACGCGCTGACGGCGGGCGCCAACGGTTACCTGCTCAAACGCACTTCCAGCAAGGAACTGCTGGAGGCCATTCAGGAAGTCCACCGGGGCGGGTCGCCGATGACCATGCACATTGCGCGCAAGGTCGTGCAATCGTTCCAACAGACGGCATCCACGGCGCAACCCACGGAAAATCTTTCCCCGCGCGAACAGGAAGTGCTGGATTTCCTGAGCCAGGGACTGCTCTACAAGGAAATCTCGGAGAAGCTGGGGATTAGCTACGAAACCGTGCATACCTACATCCGCCGCATTTATGAAAAATTGCAGGTCCGGACGCGGACGGAAGCCGTGGCAAAATTCCTCCGCCGTTGACGCAATTTTGTTGTATCTAATTAATATTCAACTTGTTATGATTTTTGGCGCTCGGGATTATGTCTTTCACAAACCCAAGGCTGATTGCTGGTTAATGGCTTCATTTGAATTTGGTTTTTTAAGCGCGGCGTGCGGCGGCAATCAGCTTCGTCCTGACCCATTCCGTTTTGGCCATGCCGGACGCTTTTACAGCCGCCATGATTTCATCGTATTCTGGCGGCGAAATCCGCGTGGAAATGAACCTGCCACGCTTTTCCTTTTTAGGGAGTGCGGGTCTGCCGACTTTGGGCGTTTCGGCCATATCAGTTCTTTTTCTTTGGGGTTTTGAATATCACAAACATAACCCCAAAAATTATCACCGTTATCACTAATTCGACCAGCATTGGGCGAATATCAGTGATAGAGGTGACGGTTGCTGCTTTTGAAGAAAATACAGAAATGAGCGGTCCGCTAAGGTTGACGAACACAGTGAACACGAGCGTGATAATTGCAAGAGCCAGAATTTGCATTTGTTTTTTGTTCATTTCCTTGCCTTTTTCGACTTAGGCGGCGGCGTCTTAAGCAAAGCCTTCAAAGCATCCTTGAATGAGACGCCACTCAGGTTTGGCAGCATCACTTCTTCCGGTTGCTTCCTGTGCTTCGTTCGTTTCGATCTTGCCACGATTTCTCTTTCTACCCCACGGAATGCGCGGGGCTTTTGGTTTCACAAGGCAATCGCATCGCTGATAACATTTATTCCCTCAAGTCGTTTGGCGATACGTCAGGCGTTTTCCAGTGACCATTCCAATGGCCGTTTCCATACGTTCACCGTCTGTCTGGCCGCGTGTGTTCCAGCGGAACGCAAACTCGTTCGCGTATTTCGGCAAATGCTCACGGCTCACATGATGCCATGAACCGTACACACCGCGCTTGAGCAGGCTGAAAAACGATTCGCAATGATTGATGCCTGACACCGTGCCGTCTGGATTGCGGCGGCTGTATTCGTATTTTGAATGGACAACCGTTGAATGCGACTTCCAATCCTTTAGCGGCTTGGGGTAGGCCGGATGCTCGTCTGTATAAACAGCGGCGTCTTTGCTCACGCACTCATGCAGCACTTGGCCAAGGTTCTTTTGCGTGACGTTGCTGACAACCCGCGTTGCCATATTGCCACCGCGTTCAACCAGCGCGACAACTGGCGTCTGGCGGCGATAACGCGAGCAGCGAAAGCCAGTGCCGCCAACAAAGGTTTCATCCACTTCCACTTCGCCCTTGAGCAGCTTCGCCAGCGGCATTTCAGGACTCACGGCAAAACGAAGCCGGTGCGCCATGAACCATGCAGCCTTGTAAGTGATTTTGAGCATCCGGCTCAATTGGAGTGCGCTGATTGATTTCTTGCTGGAACAAATGATGAATATGGCCATCAGCCATTTACTGATTGGCAGGTGTGAATCCTCAAAAATCGTGCCGACTGTGACGGTGAACTGTTTGCGGCAAGCCCCGCACTTGCAAACTCCCTTGCGAACTTTGGATTTGCTCTCGGCCTTGGGTTGAAGCCTGTAAATGGACTTGGCTTTGCCGTCATTCTGGCAATGCGGGCAAACCGGTCCATTTGGCCAGAGTAGAGATTCCAGCAATCCACGCGCCTTGTCCTCGTCAGCATATTCTTGCGCCAGCGTTATCAGGTTCAACTCGTCTTTTTCTTCCGTTGTTTTCATGTTATAAATGTGACACAAGTATTGTGTTCTGTCAAGCGTATTTGTGTCACTTTTATTATTTCAGGCAATGAATCATCCCAATTTGTTGACTATCTTTTTTAACTCATCAAGTTTGATGGTTAAAGTGTTTTCGTGCCATAGATAATCCAGGGAATCCGTATTTTTATCTGTCGGGTCAAGTGGTGTTGGTGTGGCAATATAGAAAAGAGATGCCTCGGTTTCTGTGAGATATACTTTTATATGACTCTCAATTTTGTCTAAAAGCTTCCATGTTTTATCCCATTCCTTTGCTTTCAAATCATCCTTAAAATCTAATCGAAATACGCCTTTTGTTTCCTGCAAACGCCAATGAAGGTCACGGAGATCAACCGCCAATACATCCTTGGCGCGTTGTTTGAAATCCCACAATTTGTCCTCGGCTATTTTTTCGATGGTAAAAACAGGCCATTCAGATTTTGTTACATTTGGATTTTCTTTATCAGGAATTTGCTTTGGGTTTAGAACAAACGACAACTTGAATCGGACTATTTTTGATTGTAGCCCTTTAGCTGACGCCTCAACTTCTAAAAAATGCTCGCCTTTGGCATTAAATTTATTTGGCATTCTGCCAGGCCAATCGCAATCAAACTTGATAATTACACCGTGTTCCCGCCGTTCGGCTGTAAAAATGCCAACCCGCCGACTTTGATCTCCATTCAAATCAGGAATTGGAAATTTCAGGCTGCTCAAATCGCAATAATCCGTTGAATCGGAGCTTAAACCGGCTCGAATAGGTTTTGGGATATCTTTAGGGTAAAGTCCCTCCACAAATTTAAAGTGTTCATCCACCGTTGCGTTTTCCATCGGTGGTTCAAGTTTTAGCAACCTTAATTCGACGCCACTGACCGTTTGTGTGGGATTCGGATTGTGAATTTCAAAACAGCACGCGGCCAGATTGTTCTTTTCAGCCAAAATGAGTTGGTCGGGTGTGGCGTCAAAAAAGAGATAAGGGACAGAAACATTCGGTTCAATTCCAAGCGGTCTTGTTGTTTGTTCTTTGAATCTTTGAACATCATCGGAGGCGGTTTTTAGCTGCTTTTTTAATTCTTCGGATTCATTGTATGATTTGTCCTCTAATTCCCTGTAAAGTTTTGCCGGAGTGACGAAAAGGAGCCTGATTGCAAATTCCAGAATTACACCGCCAACCGCACCGGCCAGAACAATAAATATCAATTCGACTTTTTCGGATGCTGGCGCATATCCCAAACGTAATGCCAAAGCCGTCGCAATCATACCACCTCCCACTGCGGCGATTGCCTCCGCTTTTCCGATTTCATCCCATGATGTGCGAAACACCCTGCCCCAATAAGATGAAGGTTCTTTCTTTCCAGACATTTGTTTAGAGCATCCCAAAACACCAGAAATGCGTAAAGAATGATGTTTTTCATGGTTTTTGCTAAGGAATTGAGGCTTAAACCGTTGAAACTAAATGGGTTTGTGAAAGACATATGCCCTTTGGCGCTTGTAACCAGAACTGGTGACTGGTTGGGGACGCGGACTCTGGTATCTTAATCCCATCGTTGGCCTGCAAAAACGCAGTATCGTGTGTGAAGCAAGGCGTAAAATGCGGCGCCGCAGCCAACAAAAAGTTCGTGGTCGCGCAACTGCGAACAGATGATTTAAGCGCTTAGTTCTCATTAAGAGGCCGGAGTAGTGTCCGGCCTCTTTCATTTTCAGCGGTCTGCCGGGATTCTTCCGAAGCCCGGCCCGATGTGCGAAAGACGTTAATTTCGTCAACCCACCGAAGTTTGCGCTTGAGACCAGCCGGCGGCTTTGGCTTAATCTGAATTTCCCGCGTTCGGGACGGTTGGTAGGTTACCCAAGTGGCCAACGGGGGCAGACTGTAAATCTGCTGGCTATGCCTTCGATGGTTCGAATCCATCACCTACCACCATTCCCGAAAGTTTTCGGGAATGCCGCGCCGAAGCGCAGCGAAGGCGGGCAATGGCCCGGCGATCCACCCCGTATTTTCGGCTCAAAAATTTTCTCTGCGTCTCCGTGTCTCTGCGCTAAAATCAGGGGATGTTCGATTCGTTAAGCGGCAAGCTCCAGAACGCCTTTCGCAACCTGCGCGGGCTCGGAAAGATTTCCGAGGCCAACGTCACCGACTCCCTCCGCGAGGTCCGCATGGCGCTGCTGGAGGCCGACGTGAATTTCAAGGTCGCCCGTGATTTCATCGAGCGCGTCAAAACCAAGGCCATCGGCGCGGAAGTCGTCCAGAGCGTCCAGCCCGGCCAGCAAATCATCAAAATCATCCACGACGAACTCGTGGACCTGCTCGGCGCGGCCAACGCCGGGCTGAACCTCGGCGGCAGCCCCAGTTGCATCCTGATGGTCGGGTTGCACGGTTCGGGCAAAACCACCTCGAGCGGCAAACTCGCGCGGCTGCTCCAAAAACAGGGACGCCAGCCGTTGCTCGTGGCGGCGGACGTGAACCGCCCGGCGGCGATGGATCAATTGGAAACGCTCGGCAAACAGATTGAAATTCCCGTCTTCGTCAAACGCGGCGAAAAGGATGTTCTGAAAATTGCCCGCGAAGCCCTCGACTTTGCCAAAACGAACAGCCGCAATGTTTTGATTTTCGACACCGCCGGACGATTGCAGATGGACGAGCCGCTCGTGCAGGAACTCGTCCGGTTGCGCGACCTCGTCAAGCCGCAGGAAATCCTGCTCGTCCTCGATGCCGCCACCGGCCAGGAAGCCGTCAACGTCGCCACGCATTTCGACCAGGCACTGCAAATCACCGGTTCCATTCTGACGAAGCTCGACGGCGACGCGCGCGGCGGAGCGGCATTGAGTTTGAAGGCCGTGACCGGCAAGCCCATCAAGTTCGGCGGCACGGGTGAAAAACTCGACGAGTTCGAGCCGTTTCATCCCGAGCGCATGGCGTCACGCATTCTCGGCATGGGCGACGTCGTCAGTCTCGTTGAGAAGGCCGCCGAAACGGTGGATATTGACGAGGCGAAGCGCATGGAAGAAAAGATGCGCAAGGGCCAGTTCACGCTGGAGGATTTCCTGGAGCAATTGCGCCAGATGAAAAAGCTCGGTTCGCTGGAATCCATCGTGGGCATGCTGCCGGGCGGCGCGGAGGCGTTGAAGCAGACCGACATTCCGAAGCAGGAAAAGGAATTCAAGCGGATGGAGGCGATGATTTGCGGCATGACGCCCAAGGAACGTCAAAACCCCGCCATACTCAATGCCAAGCGCCGCATCCGCATCGCCAAAGGCAGCGGCGTGAGCGTGACGGAATTGAACACGATGCTGAACAAGTTCGGCCAGATGCAGCAAATGATGAAGAAGATGGGCAAGTTCCAGAAGATGATGTCCCGCATGGGCGGCGGCCTGCCGGGGATGCTGCGGAGATGAGAGTTGGTTTATCCGCAGATTTCGCAGATGAACTTTGAATAAAATCTGCGTCCATCTGCGAAATCTGCGGAGACGAGTTTTTTGCCTTACATTTTTAAATCAATGGAGCCCCGACATTGATTCCGTGTTTCAGGCAATACGCGCCGTTATCCACGTATTTTTGCGCCCACCATTTCAATTTGGCGCGTTCCGGCTTTGTCAGTTTGCGCACCACTCTGGCCGGAGCGCCGACCACCAGCGAGCCGGGCGGAATTTTCATTCCCTGCTTCACCAGCGACCTTGCGCCGACGATGGATTGTCTGCCGACGACCGCGCCATCCAAAATCACCGCGCCCATGCCCACGAGCACTTCGTCCCCGACCTGGCACGCATGAACAATCGCGCCGTGGCCGACGGTTACCCAGTTGCCGAGGACGCAGGGAAAATCGTCCGCAAGATGCAGCACGGCGTTGTCCTGGATGTTCGTGTGATGGCCGACGACGATGCGGTTGATGTCTCCGCGCAGCACCGCGCCATACCACACGCTCGAATGCGCGCCGAGCGTCACGTCGCCGATGACGACGGCCGTCTTGGCGATATAAACGCCCGGGCCGAGCTTCGGTTTTTTGCGCAGGAACCGGTCGAAGTGCTTTTTCAACTTGCTCATGCACGAGTTTAATAAGGTTTCTGTTCTTCGCGCGAAGAAAATAAAACGAACCCCTGAATTGCAGCAGTCGACGTGAGTCGGCTCTGACATTGCTTTGGATAAGATGGAGCGGATTCACGTCCGCTGCTGCGAGGTTCATGGGGGGGCGGTAGTTTAATCAAATTATAGGAATCCAGCATTTTCTATTTCACTCGGCGCGCGCAAGGGTTAAAATGCAGATGTCGTATGACCAAACCGGTTTCCCAACGTCCCGCGCCGCCACGACGGAGATTGCCGCGCTCATTCAAGGACCTGACGCCATCCAAACATTTCAATCCGCGCACATTTTTCCGGGAGCTTGTCTGGAAAACGCTGCTCACGCCCCGGGTGGGCCAGGCGCGGCGGCCGGTCTTTCCCAAGCTCATCCGCGGCCAGGTGGCGATCACCTGGATCGGCCACGCCTCATTTTTGATCCAGTTCACGGATCTGAATGTCTTGATTGACCCGAATTTCGCGAACTGGCTGTTTCTTTTGAAGCGCATCCGGCGCGCCGGGCTGAAGATCAAGGACCTGCCGCGCATTGATGTGGTGCTGCTCACGCACGCGCATTTTGATCATTTTCACAAGCCGACGTTGCGCCGGCTGCCGGAGCCGAAGATCGGCGTGATGCCGCGCGGCGTGGGTGATCTGGCGCAGGACCTCGGCTTCTCGCGCATCATCGAGCTGGATTGGTGGGAGAGTTTTGTGCAACGCGACTGGGCGGTCACGTTCACCCCGAGCCAGCATTGGGGCGCGCGCACGTTGCACGATCATCATCGCGGTTACGGCGGATTTGTCCTGGAACACCAGGGCCGGAAGATCTATCACGCGGGCGACAGCGCCTATTTCGACGGCTTCAAGGAAATCGGCCGGCGGCTGGAGCCGGAAATCGCCCTGCTGCCGATCGGCGCATACCATCCGGAATCGTTCCGCCACGTTCACATGGGGCCGGACGAGGCGGTCAAGGCGTTCACGGATTTGCGGGCGCACTGGCTGGTGCCGATGCACTACGGAACATTTAAATTGTCGTTCGAGGATCTCAACGAGCCGCCGCGGTGGCTGGTCGAGATTGCGATCAAGAAAAACCTCATGCATAAAGTGCGAATGCTTGACGAAGGCGTGCCGGTGGTGTTTTGATCTTGATCATTGCACCGCTCCCATATGACCGACGACAACGGTAATACCAACCCATCGCCCTTCGACGCGGCCCGGCGTTACGTGCCGCTCGCGGTCTGGGCCATCGTCATTCTGGTTATTCTGGCCATCCCGCTGAAAATCATCAGCTACGGCTATTTGCCGGCCGACGACGCGCTGCGGCACGCGGCCAAGGCGGTGTGCGGCAAACCGTGGCCGGACATTCTGGTGCTGGGTCCCGCTTTCAGGATCGATACCAACTTTGGCTGGCATTTGCTGCTGCGCCAGATTTTCCTGTGGAGCAAATGCAGCACCGAAGGGCTGGTTCTGTTTTCCGTCGTGGCACTCTTCACGCTGGCGAACTGGTCGGTGTTGCCGTGGCTGAAACGGCCGGAAGCCTGGTTGGTTGCCTTGTCGGCGGCGGCCCTGGCGTCGGATGTCCCCCTGCGATGTTTGATCGGGCGACCGTTCATACTGACCATAGCCGGACTGCTGGCGATACTTTTTGCCTGGCAGGCCCGCGGTTCAGCCCCCCCAAAATGGTGGACGATATTGTGGATGGCGCCGGTGATCGCCCTTTGCACGTTCGTGCATGGGGTGTGGTATCTCTGGCTGCTGCCGGTGGCGGCATTTTTCCTCGCCGGACAATTTCGCTGGGGATTGATGCTGATTGCGGGATGGTTGGCGGGGATATTCCTGGGCGCTTCACTTACCGGGCACCCGTTTGATGCCCTTTACCAGGCGCTCGTAATGGCCTCTCGGGCTTTTGGCATGCATACCACCCAGCGCACGCTGGTCACCGAATTTCAATCATCGTCGGGCGACATTTTCGCGCTGATCATTCTGGGGGGCCTGTTGATTCTGCGCCAGCTGGCCGGCTTGAAGGCGCGGCCGCTGACCGCCGACCCGGTTTTCTGGCTCGCCGGTCTCGCGTGGGTGCTCAGCTTCAAAGCGGTGCGTTTCACCGAAGACTGGGGCTGGCCGGCGTTGATGGTTCTGATTACGTGCGATTTGCAACTGCTCCTGCAGGCGCGATTTGCGGCGGATTCCTTCAAGCGGCTGGGGCTGACCTGCGCCCTCGCGGCCATTACGTTCCTGGTCATCACCAACGATCACGACAGCCGCTGGACGTATAATCTGACCCAGCAATATCTCACGCAGGACAATCCCGATCTCAAGGGCTGGCTGCCGGAAAAGGACGGCATCCTCTATTCCGCGGACATGACGATTTTTTACCAGACCTTTTTCAAGAATCCCAACGCCGACTGGCGGTACATTCTCGGCTTTGAACCCGCCTTGATGCCCGACGAGGATTTCGAGGTGTTTCACAAAATCATGTGGAATTTCGGCGACGCCAAGGCCTACGAACCATGGGTAAAAAAGATGCGCCCGCAAGACCGTCTCGTCATCCGCGGCGGCCGGGGCAGCACGCCGAGCAGCTCGCAACTGGAATGGGAGTATGGCGTCAGCGGCATCTGGATCGGACGGACCCCGCGCATCCCGCCCAGCGGGACCCCGCCCCCGACCATTCCCGCAACGCCGGTGCAAAATGCATCGACCAATTCGGTGGATTCAACGAAGTGACAGTGCGTCGAACTTTCGCGCCAGGGCAAAGTCTTTTTTCGTCAAGCCGCCGGTGTCGTGCGTGGTGAGCGCGAGCGTCACCTTGTTCCAGCGGATGTCAATGTCCGGGTGATGCCACGCCTTCTCGGCCAGCCTGGCGACGGCGCGGACAAATTTTATCGCGGCGGGAAAATCCTGGAATTGATACGTCCGCGAAATCGTCGCGCCTTGCTTTTTCCAACCCGGCACGGCGGCGAGCGCGGCTTTGATTTTTTCTGTGCTCAATTTCTCCATGCCAACAGTTCGCACAAGTTTTGCGGATTTCCAACGGTTGGTTGTGGTTTGGAGTTAAACCAGCAACTGGTTAAGTGCGCGAGAGCAGCGCTGGTCTTACTTGACTCATTTAACTTGTTTAACCGATTTAACCGCCTCTTAAAACCATTCCTTGCGCCCGTCCACGTAAGTGCGCACAAACTCCTCATCGGACTTGCACAGGTATATAATGCCTTCGATGAGGCCGATGATGTGCATGATGGGCCACAGGATGAAACAGGAGAGCACGGTGACCAGCAGCATGATCAACCCGGCCCCGGTGTAGCCGAGAATGAATTTATGAATGCCGAGCGGGCCAAGCAGAACCCCGCAAATGCCGGCCGGAATCTTGTTGGACGCCCGGGCGGCGGCGGCGGAAGGCGGCGCGATCGGCGGCGGAACCGCTTTCAGTTCGGAGACAAATTCGGAAAGCGAACCCAGCGGTTTCCATTCCGGGGAACCTTCCATTTGAACCGAGGTTTGGGCGTTGACGCGGTTCTCAGCAATCCAGCGCCGGATTTCCTCCGCGCTGACCGGGCCGTATGGCCGTCCGTCCGTTCCAATGATTTTATACATAATGCGCCTTTCTGGTTTCAGTTGCCGTCACGAAAAGTTCAGGACAGCTTCGGTGGCTGGCCAGGCAAATCCGTCGTCCGTG
>JBEKSU010000111.1:0-11428 GCA_049516755.1 Verrucomicrobiota bacterium
AGACGGTGGGCTTGTCGGTCAGGAGAAAGAAGCCGCGCTGGATGATTTTCTCATCCGGCGACATCGGCAGTGAAAACATATTGGCCGGCTTGCCCGTATCCAGATGAACGCCAATCTTTTCCAGCAGATGCTCCTCCAATTGCGCGTGTTTGTCGCCGCGCTTCACGTCCTTGGCGATTTTTTCCCGCCGCTTTTTGACCGCCTCGATGTCCGCCAGCACGAGTTCGGTGGTGACAATTTCGATGTCGCGCACGGGGTCCACGCTGCCCGTGACGTGCATGATGTCGGGGTCCTCGAAGCAACGGACGACATGCAGGATGGCGTCCACCTCGCGGATGTGGCTCAAAAACTTGTTGCCCAGGCCTTCGCCCTGCGACGAGCCTTTTACGAGGCCGGCGATGTCCACAAATTCAATGGTGGTGGGAATGAGGGCCTGGGTTTTCGCGATTTTGGCCAGCGGTTCGAGCCGCGGTTCCGGCACGGAAACGACGCCGAGGTTCGGCTCGATGGTGCAAAAGGGATAATTTTCCGCGGGCGCCTTGTGCGAACGGGTGACGGCGTTAAACAGCGTGGATTTCCCGACGTTGGGCAATCCGATGATTCCAGCCTTTAACATGGTTTGATTGCGGAAAAATTTTCGCGTGCCGGCATTTCAAATGCCATGTCGATGCCGCGCCAACTGCAACGCGATGTGAGCCCCGTCGTATAATCCCACTCCGAGCAGCCAGATGCCGGAAAAGCGCTCCATGCGCAGCAGGGTCAGCTCGCTGAACCGGCCCTGCCCGCGCGACACACGATAACTGAGCGCGCAAAACCACAGACTCGCGCCCAGTGCCACACCGGCAATGAAAGCCGTTTTGGCGGCGATGGTGTCATCCACCCACTCGTAGGAGGTGAACCAGGAATCGTGCGCCATGAAGTAGGCGGCCGCCACGATCCAAAACAGCAACACGCCCATGTTGCCGAGCACGCGCACGAAGCCGATCATGAACGCCGAGTGCGGGTGCAATTTTTCGTCAACGCGCTTTTCAATCAGGCTGGCGGCGCCGCCGAGTTGCGTGGGCGCGGTGATGGATTTCGCCGTGAGAAATTTCACACCCATAAACAGCATGAAGACGAAGGTGAACACCTCCATCGAGGCTTTGACCAGGCGGCTGCCGAAAAATGACGAAAACCCGGTGAAGGCAATGGCGCAGTAAATCACATCCATGGTCGCCGCGCCGAGGCCGATGAGCACCGCCCATTTGAAGCCCCGCCGCGCGCCTTCGTTGATGATGGTGAGATTCACCGGGCCGACGGGCACGGAGAGCAGGAAGCCACTGACAAAACCGGTCAGGGCGGCAAGTAAAATGGGTGGCATTTCCGGCATGGTTTTCAGGGAATCGGCTCCGGTTCGTCCTCGTCCTCATCTTCAATTTCCCGGCGCCAGGCGCGCGAGATGCGCGGCCGCACAAATCCGTAAATCAAATACGCCGTGAAAAACAGCGGCAGAATGAACACCAGGATTTTTTCCCGCAAAATGACCACACAGCCGACAAACAAAATCGCCACCAGCGTCTTGGTAAAGGTCCGTGTCGCGCGCAAGTTTAGCGATTTGAAGCTAGGATACCGCACCTGGCTGACCATCATCCAAGACAGGAACAACATCAGCACCGGCAGCAGAAATCGCCATTTGCCCTTGGGGAAATCCTTTTCCTCCACCCACATGATGAAGAGCGTCAGCGACGCCACCAGGGCTGCCGCCGAAGGAATGGGGAACCCGACAAAATCCTTGCTGCCGCCGGTTGCGTAGGTCGAGAGCACATTAAACCGCGCCAACCGGAAGGCGCCACAAATCAGATAAATCGAGGCAATGAACCAGCCGAGTTCCGGATGGTCTGGAAACACATCGCGCAGCACAATGCGATGCACCAGGAACGCCGGGGCAACGCCGAACGAAATCAAGTCTGCCAGCGAATCGAATTCGCGCCCGAACGGGCTTTCCGCACCGCCCCAGCGCGCCACGCGCCCGTCGAACAAATCGCAAACACACGCAAGCAAGATGAATATGAGGGCGAGGTAAATCTGGCTGACATAATTATCGCCCAAGGGATCGGCTTCGACAATTTTGGTCAGCGCCACAAAGCCGCAGAACAGGTTGCCCGCCGTCAGCAGATTCGGCAGAAAATAAATTTTCAACCGGCTCTCCTCCGAATCGTCAGGCAGGGGTATTTGTGGAACGGGCTCGCTCATAATCAATCGAATGCGGCGATCACGGTTTCGCCGCCGATAACCCGGTCGCCCGGCTTCACCTTGATCTTGGCGCGGAGCGGCAGATAAACCTCCACGCGCGACCCGAATTGAATCAGGCTGATGCGTTCGCCGCGCTGGACGGTGTCGTTTTGATTGATCCACGGCACAATCCGGCGGGCGATGAGGCCGGCGATGAGGCGCACGCCGACCTTTTCGCCGTGCGGCTCGGCGGCGTCAAGACCGATAAGCACGTTTTCGTTGAATTTCGCGCAGTCACTTTTCAAGGCGCTGAGATATTGGCCGGGCGTGTGCCTGAAAAAAACGATGCGGCCTGCGACCGGCGCGTTTTGCACGTGAATGTCAATCACCGAGAGAAAAATCGAGATGCGCTGGCATTCGCCGCCCATGAATTCCGCCTCGGTCGTCTTGTCCATCACATCCACCTTGCCGTGGCCGGGTGCAATGACGAGGTCGGAGCCGGTCGGCACCATCGGATTCGGATCACGGAAGAAATAAAAGGTGAACGCGGTGAACAGCGCCCAAAGTCCGACGAGCACCCACTTCAAATATTCCAGCACATACGTCCCGATGTACTTGGCCAGGAAGGCGCCCACCAGCAGCGCGATCACGGCCGCGCCGGCCAGGCCGATAAGGCGCAACGCGGCAAGCATGGCTTTTCCGGAGTGTTTCACGCGGCCAAGGTAAAAGCTTCGTGAGCGACTTGCAATTCGGCATTTTGGAGGCAATGTAGGTTCGTTGAAAAATCCGGCGCGTTGTCGGAAAGACACTGAACCAAAGGAGAAAGATTATGGCCAAAAACAACAGTCCTGATTTGACGAAACAACCACCGCGCAGTCCGCGGGTACGGCTCGGCGGTTATGTGATTTTACCCCGAATGCTCGACAAGGGCCGTGCGACTGTCGCCGGCAAACATGGAGAATATCGCTATGCCTGTCCGCTGGACGGACGCTTCCTTGAGTTTGTTGGCATTAATCCCAAGGCGCTGAAAAAGGAACTTGCCAAGGGCAAAGGCGACGGCGAAATCCTCAAATGGATTGATAAACACGCCCGGCACAAACGTTCCGGGCCGGAAATCGCCGCCTGGTCGGCGTGGCAGGAGCAGCGCGCGCCGGACAATCCGGATTCGCGCGAGTATTTCAACGGCCTGCACAAGACCGTCGCGCCCAAACGCACGGACATCGCGACGTGGTTTGATGTGCTGGATTTGGACGATTACGTGAGTTTCGGCGGCATAGTCTGAAAATTTTAATCGCCGAAATACGCAGGCGCAAAGAGTGAAAACTTTGCGCCTTTCGATTTTATGGAGCCGAAACGGCCGCCGCGGTTCCGTTCGCCGGGGCCGGGGCCGGAACTGGCGCCCGGAAAGCCTCGATACGTTCGATGCGGTGCCGACGTTTCGCGCCGTGCAGTTCAAATTCCACTTCGTCGCCGACCTTGTTGTTGAGCAACGACTGCGCGACGGGCGAGAGATAGCTGATGACGCCCTTGTCCGGGTCGGAATCCCAGGCCCCGAGAATCGTAAACGTTTCCGGCTGGTTCGCGCCCAAATCGGTGGCCTGCACAATCGTGCCGATGCTGACGACATCGGTGCGTGCGTTGGCGAAATCCGTGCCGCGGGCGCGGGTGAGCTGCGTTTCGAGTTCGTCCTTGCGGCGCATGAGCATTTTCTGCATTTCCTTTGCCGCCTTGAATTCGTGATTTTCGCTGAGGTCGCCGTAGCTGCGGGCGGTGGCGATTTCCCGGGAGTTGGCGGGAATTTTCTTCTGCACCAATTCCTGATATTCGGTCTTGCGGCGTTCGAGGCTCTCCCACGAAACCAGCATCGAGCTGTCCTGTTTGGACTGTTCGCCGGTGATGAGCGATTGGACGGCGGGATGGCTCTTGACGAGCCGCGCCAGCAGCGAACGTTTGTCCATGTCATCGAAGACCGGCGACAGTTGCAGGGCGCGGGTGAGGTCCTTGACCACGTCGATGTCGGCGGACGCGGTCAACTCAGCCAGCAATTCGTGGTCGTCCAGGATGAATTCGCGCAGCCGGTTCGAGCGTTTTTCGTTGAATTGATCCCGCTCCATCGCGGTGAGCATGGCGCGAAAAACTTCCGGGCCGAGAATGTCGGCAAAGGCATCGCTGCGTTCACGCCCAAGCCAGAGCAACAGTTCGCTGCTGGCCGTGTGCTGGTTGACCAGCCGGGCCAGCGTTTCCTTGAGCAAATCCATTTTGCCCTCCGCAATCAGCAGATTGGCAAACTCGCGGCACAATTTCGCGGAAACAAAATTCAACGAACTGCGCAGCACCTCATGCCACCGCTCGGGATTCGCCGTTTTGAACGACTGCAAAGCGTGGTGATGTTTCGCGGCGGGAATTTGTTCCAGCACCGGACCGAATTTGATGTCCTGCGCCCAGAGCTGCGCGGCGGTGATTTCGTCGGCCGCCGGTTGCAACCCGGCGATTTCGCGCAATTCGTCGCGCGCAAAAATGGCCTCCAGCGCGACCGACGGCTGCGTGCGTTGATACGACGCGATGTCGGTGTTCAGCGCGGCGATAACTTCGCCGGCGGCGGACTGTTTGTCGGCCAGGTCCGGCGCGCTCTTCGACAATTCGGTGACGACCGCCACGCGCGCCTTCAAACCTTTCGCCGCGCGAAAATTCGTCATCAACCGGTCCTGCAAGGAAGTTTCCTTGACTTGATAGACGACCGGCTCGGTTTTTTTCAGCGGCACGATGAAGTGTCCGTCTTTCTTCATTTCGCGCCGCGCGGTTTCCCACCATTTCTTCCAATCGTCGCGAATGACATCCGGCACGAGCGCCTGCTGAATCTGGTCCGCCGTGGCCTTGCCACCGTAGCTGTTCAGCACCAGCTTGATCAAATCAAGATGATGCGCGGCCAGCTGGCGCACGTTTTCCAGGTCGTTGGCCTTGCGCGCGAGTATGTGGTCCTTGGGAATCGGCTTGAGGCTTTCGACGGCGAAGCCCAAATCCATCGTGTGTCCCGGCTTGCCGGCGAAATCAATGGTGAACCGCGCAAAAACCGTGTCCACCGTTTTGATGCGCCCGAAGCCCCAACTGCGATGCATGCAGCAGCCGCTTTCCGCCAGCAACGTGAGCTGCTCCACGTGCCGCCCTTCAATTTTTCCCGCCGCCGCCAATTTCTCGAATTCTTCTCTCATAAAAGCCTTTTAATCTCGCGTCCCAAAAGTCGTATGGCATCATTTAAATTGGTGAGCGGACAAAAACCAAGAGAAATCGCGGTGCGCGTTTTGCAGCAACGGCGCGCCGGGGGCAAATTTATTGAAGATTTGCTCGAAACCGCGCTATTTGACGCGCAACTTTCGCCCGCCGACCGGGGTCTTTGCCAGGAAATCGTGTACGGCATCGTACGCTGGCAGGCGACACTCGACTGGCTCATCGCCCGAAAAACCGGTGGGCGCGAACAAAAGCCCGCCTTGCAAAACCTGTTGCGGCTCGGCCTCTACCAGATTTTCCGGCTCGACCGGATTCCCGACCACGCCGCCGTCAACGAAACCGTCGAACTGGCCAAGCAGAACGGGTTTGGCGCCCAAGCCGGTTTTATCAACGCGGTTTTGCGCGGCTATCTGCGCGAAGCCGACGCGACCAGAAAATTGCTCGACGAACTCAAGACCACGCAGCCCGCGCTCGGCTGGTCGCACCCCGAATGGCTGGTCGACCGCTGGCAAAAGCGCTGGGGCACGGAGCGGACGGCGCAATTGTTCGAATGGAACAACACCCCGCCGAAAACCTTTGCGCGCGTCAACACGCTGAAATTTCGGAGGGACGAGTTACACGAGTCCCAAGCCGCGGCCGGTGGGGCGAGCGTCCCCACGAGCCGGCTCGTCAGCAGCCTCGCCCCACCAAAAGACGCCGGCGATCTGCTCGCCCGCTGGCGTGATGAAAATGTGGAATACGATTTTGTCCGGCGCGACTGGCTGGAGGAAAACCTGGTCTTTGAGTTGAAATCGCATCCGCCGCTGTCGTCGCTGGCGAGTTTTCGCGACGGCTGGTTTTACATCCAGGATCCGGGCACGCTGCTCGCCGTTTGCAAACTCGGACCGCAGCCCGGCGAAATAATTTTGGATTTCTGCGCCGCGCCCGGCGGCAAAACGACATTCATCGCGCAGTTGATGAACAACCAGGGCCGCATCGTTGCGCAGGATGTTTCAGATGAACGGCTGAAATGGATTCAAGAAAATTGTGCTCGGCTCGGCGTAACCTGCGTTGAAGTATTGAAGCGCCGGTCTCCGACCCGGCAAGTTGGAGTTCAAGCTTCAGCTTGCACCCCGGACACGCTGAAGCGTGAACTCCAACTATTCGACCGTATTTTGGTGGACGCGCCGTGCTCGAATACCGGCGTGATGCGCCGGCGTGTGGATTTGCGCTGGCGGATCCAGCCGGAGGAAATCGAACGTCTCCGCGCCGCGCAACTGGATTTGCTCCAGCAAGCCGCGACCCGGTTGAAACCCGGCGGCGTTCTGGTTTACAGCACGTGCAGCCTGGAGCCGGAGGAAAACCAGGAAGCCGTGAAACAGTTTTTGGCCGGGCATTCCGGATTCAAGCTGGAATCCGAACGCGAGCTGCTGCCCTTCACCGACAATGTGGACGGCGCTTATGTTGCGCAAATGAAACGGTTGCCGTAAATTTTTTCCAATATGGAACTCGACCTCGAAGGCCAGTTTGCCGACCGCGCCTATCCCCTCCTCGCCAGCCTGGTCACACCGCGGCCCATCGCCCTCGTCACCACCGTCAGCGCCGAGGGCAGGGTTAACGCTGCGCCCTTCAGTTTCTTCAATCTCCTGGGCGCGAATCCACCCATCCTCGCTTTTGCGCCCGGTGACCGCGACGACGGCACGCCCAAGGACACCGCGTTGAACATCCGCGCCACGCATGAGTTTGTTGTAAATCTGGTGGACGAAGCGATTGCCGAAGCGATGAACCAATGCGCCGCATCGCTGCCGTACGGGGAAAATGAACTGACCCGCGCCGGACTGCACGCCACGCCATCCTCAATCGTCAAGCCGCCGCGCATCGCGGAATCGCCGGCGAGTCTGGAATGCACCGAATGGGGCACGCTGCAAATCGGTGGCAATCGTGTGGTGATCGGTTTGATCAAACGCCTCCATTTGCGCGATGAATTGTTCGACGCGGAGAAAAAACGAATCCACACCGACAAACTTTTTCTCATCGGCCGCATGGCCTCGCCGCATTGGTATTGCACCACGCGCGATCGTTTTGAATTGATTCGTCCGGCGTAAGGGAACGACTACATCCCCATGATCTGGTAGCCGCAATCCACGTAGAGCACCTGGCCGGTGATGGCCGCCGCGCCGTCGCTGGCGAGGAACACTCCGGTGGCGCCGAGTTCGTCGGGCAGCACGTTGCGCTTGAGCGGCGCGTGGGCCTCGTAATGTTTGATCATTTCATTGAAACCGCTGATGCCGCGCGCCGCCAGCGTGTTGACCGGGCCGGCGCTGATGCAATTGACGCGGATTTTTTTCGGGCCGAGATCGTAGGCCAGATAGCGGGTGCTGGCTTCGAGCGCGGCCTTGGCCACGCCCATGACGTTGTAATGCGGCACGACCTTTTCCGCGCCGTAATAGCTCATGCCAATGATGCTGCCGCCGTCAGACATGAGCGGCATGGCTGCACGAGAGAGTGCGACGAGCGAGTAGGCGCTCACGTCGTGGGCGATGCGGAACGCCTCGCGGCTGGTGTTCACGAATTCGCCTTCGAGCGCGGTCTTGGGCGCGAACGCCACCGAGTGCAGGAGCAAATGCAGCCTGCCGAATTTTTCGCCGACGATTTTGAAAACCCCGGCGATTTCCTCGTCCTTCGTCACGTCGCACGGCAGGATGAGCGTATCCGCGCCGAATTCGCCGGCGAGTTCGGCGACGCTTTCCTTGACGCGTTCGCCCTGATACGTAAACGCGAGCTTCGCGCCTTCGCGCGCCCACGCCTGCGCGATGGCCCAGGCAATGGAGCGTTGGTTGGCGACCCCGAAGACAATTCCTAATTTTCCGTCGAGTAATGGCATAAATTAACCGTAAAAATGTATAATGGGCAAAATCCGCTAAACAAAGGAATAAGATAAATTGACCCGCTCGTCCAGTCTCGACTCACCCCCAGCCTGGAAGTTAAGCTGACCGCACATGGATGCAAACTGGATTATTGAGGGTTTGATCAACTATCTGGGGCTGATTGTCCTGCTGACGTTTCACGAATTCGGCCATGCGTGGGTGGCTTTGAAATGTGGCGATGACACGGCGCGGCTACAGGGGCGCGTCTCGCTGAACCCCCTCGTCCATATTGACCCGATTGGCACGATCCTGCTGCCCCTGATGATGATTTTTCTCCCGTTCGGCGTGAGCCGGTTCATGATCGGCTGGGCAAAACCGGTGCCGGTGAACCCGTACAACCTCCGCCATCCGCGCAGCGACGACATCCTGGTGACCATGGCGGGTCCAGCGATGAACCTGATTCTGGCGGTGGTGCTGGTAGGTCTGGCCAAAGCCGGGTGGCTGATGCATCAAGTTCCCCTGGCGCACGTTTGCTGGCAATTCGCGTCGCTCAGTCTCATGCTCTGTTTTTTCAACCTGATACCCATCCCGCCGCTGGATGGATCCCACATTTTGCGAAATCTGAGCAACATGAGCTGGGAAACCTACGCCAATTTCGCGCGCTACGGTTTTATCGCCGTCATCGTGGTCCTGCAAATCCCGCTGGTCCGCCAGACCCTCGGGGCGGTGACCGACGGCACGCAGTTGCTGCTGGCCCGGATCTTCGGACTGGCCTGAAGCCCGCTCATTTCTTGAAGTAAAGCTCCTCGGCGTTCCAGGTGGTCCGGTAATAGCTTAACGGCGTCGGGCGGATGTTGCCGATCTCGGAGCGGATGGCGGCGTAATAAATCGGCGTCACCGTGAAAATCATCGGCACCTGCTCGGCCAGGATTTCCTGGACTTCATCAAAGCATTTTTTCCGCTCGTCCAGGTTCAAGGTTTGCATCTGCGCGTCCATCAAATAATCCAGCCGCGCCTCCCAATCGGTGGAGGGACTTTTCTGGCGGGGAAACCAGTCATGCGAATAGCCGCTGGATTTGAGGATATTCATGCTGTTGGCCGGGTCCGTGCCCATGTCCGAATAGAGCCCCAGCAGGATGCAGTCGTAATCATAGGTGTCTTCAATCCTGGTAATGAGCGTGTTGAACTCAATCGGCTGGAAAATGACTTTGATTCCCAGTTTCTGCAAATCCGAGGCGATGAGCACGGCGGTCTTTTCCCGCGCGCCGTTGCCGGTGTTGGTGTTCAGCACAAATTCAATCCGGTTCCCGTCGGCGTCGGTCAAAAAATCGTCGCCGTTCCGCTTTTCAATCCCGATTCCCCTCAACAATTCCAGCGCCCTGGCCGGATCGTGAGGGTATTGTTTTATGTTGGGGTCGTACCAAAACTGGTAGCCCGGCGTCAGGAAACCGTAGGCGGGAATCCCGCGGCCGGAATAGACGGATTTGATGATGGTTTCGCGGTCAATGGCATAGGAACAGGCCTGGCGGAATTTCACATTGCGAAACCATTTCAATTTGACCGGGTCCACGCAGGGTTTGCCGGTCTTGGCATTCAGATTGGTGTTTTGGTTGAACCAGAAAAAACTGTTTTCCAGTCCGACGCCCGGTTCGAGCAGAAGAAACCGACCCTTGGCCGACTCGGCCTTGAACCGGTCGTATTCATAGGGATAGATGAAATCGTCCGCGTCGCTTTCGCCGCTGAGGAAACGCAATGACATCGCATTCATGTCCGGTACCACGGTGAAAATGATGTGGTCGAAATACGGAAGCCGGTGGCCCTGGCGGTCCACTTCGCAAAAATACGGGTTGCGTTCCAACATCGTATATTGCGCTGGTTTGTATTCCTTGAGGCAATACGGTCCGCTGCCGACGATGTCCTGCGGTTTCCAATTCACGCCGTAGGCTGACGAAAAGGTGCCGGCGGCGACATATTTCTCCAGGATATGTTTTGGGTAGATGGCCACTCCCGCCCCAAAAGCCGCCAGAAACGGCGCATACACTTCCGGCGTCACGATCTTGATTGTCAGGTCATCCACCTTGGTCACGGTGAATTCCTTTCCGTCCACGATGTAAGGGTCCTTTATGGCGCTGGGAATGGCCGGGTTGTAAACGATCTCCTTCCAGGTGAACAAGACGTCGTCCGCCGTCAGCGGTTCACCGTCGCTCCAACGCAGGTTCTGGCGCAGCTTGAACGTCCAGGTTTTGCCGTCCGGTGTATTGGTCCACGACTCCGCCAGACCGGGCTTCACGGTCTGGGTCGGCACGTCGAAGTTCAACAATCCCCAGAACATGAAACGGCCGATGTCCATGGACGACGCTTCGTTGGCGATGAGATAGTTGAACGTCTTGGGGTCGCCCAGTTCGGCCACCACAAATTTACCGCCGGGAATGCCCGGCGGGCAATCGACCACTACCGGCGGGTCGGGCAGCGGATAACTTGCGGCGGTTTTTTCCGAAACGGCGCTTTCCGGTTTCTTGCCGCAGCCGGACAGACAAACCAGCAGCGCCGCGAAAAGCGCGGTATTTTGGGCAAACGAATTTTTCATACGTGTCATCAACCTTTGAAAACATTCCGCTTTGTTTGCTCAAAGTCGAGTTTTTCATCGCGTGAAACCATTCTTTTTGCCACGTTTCCAGCGGCATCGCCATGTGGTCATATCTTTTCAAGCGCTTGTTGCACATGATCCCGCTCCTGCTGGGCGTGTCACTGCTGACATTTCTGCTCATGGCCCTGTCGCCGGGCAATTACTTCACCGCGCTCCTGCAAAACCCGCAAATCTCGCCCGACACCATCGCCCGCCTCAAGGCGCAGTTTCATCTCGATCAGCCCTGGTACGTCCAATACATCTATTGGTTCAAAAATGTTCTGCACGGCAACTTCGGCTATTCCATGGCTTACCACATTCCCGCCACCGCGCTCATCATCGGACGGCTCTGGAACACATTCCTGCTTTCTTTTTTTGCGCTCATCATTGCGTGGGGAATCGCCATCCCGCTCGGTGTCTGGGCGGCGGTGAAAAAGGATTCGTGGATTGACCGCGCGTGTTCGCTGTTCGCCTTTGTGGGCTTGTCCGTGCCCGACGTGCTGCTGTCGTTGCTGGCGTT
>JBEKSU010000112.1:0-11390 GCA_049516755.1 Verrucomicrobiota bacterium
CCGGCGCGGACCGGACGGCGGCCGGCCATCCGGCGGCGCAGGACACCCGGATGTTCCGCAACTTCGCCAGCCAGGTTTTCTCCGGCAAGCTCAACGGCGACTGGCCGATGTGGTCGCTGAAAACGCAGCAGGTGATGGATGCGTGCATGCAATCGGCGCGGCAGGCAGGAACGTCGGTGAAGTTGGAGTCCGAGCTTTAGCTTGCCGTGATTGTGATCCGTGAAACGTGAAACGTGATTCACACCTTACGCCTCACGTTTCACGCATCCCGCATCCGCATCATTTCCATCTTCCATCTTCCATCCTCCATCCGCTATGCTTCCGCCGTGCATTTGCGGAAAATCTCCATCATCGGCGTCGGCCTGCTCGGCGGTTCCATCGGACTGGCCGTCCGGCGCCGGAAGCTCGCGCGCCAGACTGCGGGCTTTGTCCGCCGCCGCGCCAGCCTGAAAGATTGTGAGCGGGCGGGGGCGGTGGATTTTGCCACCACCGATTTACTGGCGTCGGTTTGGGATGCCGATCTCGTCATCCTATGCACTCCGCTGTCGCAGATGCGACCGGTCGTCGAGCGGATGCTGCCGGCGCTGAAACCTGGCGCCATGGTTACCGACGTCGGCAGCGTCAAAGCCAGCGTCGTACGCGAACTCGAATCGCTGATTCAAAAAGCCGGCGCGCATTTTGTCGGCAGCCATCCGATGGCCGGTGCAGAAAAAACCGGCGTCAGCGCCGCGCGCGCGGATTTGTTCGAGCGGACCGTTTGCGTGGTCACGCCTACACGCAAAACAAACCGGGTGGCGTTGAAGAAGTTAAAACAGTTTTGGAGCGGCGTTGGTTCATGCGTGTTGGAATTGACGCCGGAAGTGCATGATTTGCTCGTGAGCCGGTCGAGCCATCTGCCGCACATCATCGCGGCGACCTTGGCCAGCCAGGTTTTAAATCCGGGACAGCCCAAACAACAGGCGGCGCTTTGCGCGAACGGTTTTCGCGATACGACGCGCATTGCCTCCGGCTCGCCCGAAATGTGGCGCGACATCGCCCTGGCCAACCGCGGGAATCTGGCGAAGTCGCTGGCGACGTTCATCGCCGATTTGGAAAAATTCCGGCGTGTGCTGAAAAAAGCCGATGCGAAGGCCATTGCAACATTTTTTGAAACGGCCAAACTGCGTCGCGACCACTGGTGCGCCGGCTGCGCCTCGCCGTCGCCGGAGTGAATCGAACCACGAATAAACACGAATGGACACGAAACAAAAAATTATATTTTCTAGAGACGGATGGCTTTCAGGTTTGAAGAGTTCGTGTTTATTGGTGTTCATTCGCGGTTAAAATTCTCCATGGCGCTTCCTGATTTGATCGAAATCGTGCCGCTGGACAAACCGGTGCGCGCGGAGATCACCGTGCCCGGTTCGAAGAGCATCACGAACCGCGCGCTTATCCTCGCGGCGCTGGCGGACGGTGAAGTGACCCTCCAAGGCGCGCTGTGGAGCGAGGACACGCAAATCATGGTCGAGTGTTTGCAGGACCTCGGCTTCATGGTGAACGTCGCGCCTGACCCGGACGAAGTTTGCAACCGCACCATCACGGTTTATGGGCAGGGCGGAAAAGTTCCCGGCGGCGGCACGGCGGAAAATCCGCTGGAGCTGTTTGTAGGCAACGCCGGCACGGCGGCGCGGTTCCTGGCGGCGTTGGTATGCCTGGGCAGGGGAGTGTACCGATTGCACGGCGTGCCGCGAATGCATGAGCGGCCGCAGGCGGCCTTGTTCAAGGCATTGCGCGAGCTGGGTTATCGCGTGGATTCGCCCAATGATAAATTGCCCGCAATAATTTTTGGCGGTAGCAGCCGACGTGAGTCGGCTCAAACTTCAAAATCCGAAATAAGTCAGAGCCGACTGACGTCAGCTGCTACGGTAAGCATTCAGGAAAGCTCGCAGTTTGCGTCAGCGCTGCTGCTCTGCGCAAAGCACGGCGGTTGGAAGGTGGAAATTGTCGGCGAGAATGCGGAGGAATCGCCTTACGTCACAATGACTTCAAAAATGGTCGAGGGATTTCCGCATCGTGGCGGTAAATTTCAAATCGAACCGGATGCGTCAAGCGGAAGTTATTTTTGGGGAGTTACTTGGCTTTTTGAAAGAGCAGGATTCAGTAATGAAATAATTGTTTATGACTGGCCAAGAACTGAATCGCAATGGCAGCTAGATGCTCAATTTAGAATTTATATTGGATTGGGACTCAACGTCGGAATGAAACGTGTGATTTCTCGATTGAATGAGTTGGCCGACAGCATTATGACGGCAATTGTCCTTGCACCATTTGCGGGTCAGCCCATCAAATTTTCCGATCTTGGCCGCCTGCGCGTCCAGGAATGTGAGCGCGTGGTTGCTTTGCGAACGGAACTGACCAAGTGCGGCGCGAAGGTGGTCGAGGAAGGCGACACGCTGACGGTTTATCCGTCCAAGCTTCACGGCGCGGAGATTGAGACCTACAACGACCATCGCATGGCAATGTGTTTTGCGATTCTGGGATTGAAAGTGTCCGGCATCAAAATCAAGAATCCGGCGTGCGTGAAAAAGACGTTTCCGAATTTTTTCCAGAAACTGGCCGTGCCGCCACCGAAAGGGCTGGGCGCGGAAATTCTGGACGCGAAAACGAGGCGGAAGCTGAAGGAAGGGGAATTGTTTGCGGAATGATTTCCGTAGCGGCGTCCCGGTAGAGCGCCGTCGACTGAATATATTTGCTGCGCTCCACCGAGACGCAGCTACGAAGAGAAGAATGAAACAACCAAATGTCATTGCGATTGACGGCACGAGCGCCAGCGGCAAGAGCACGAACGCCAAGCTTGTGGCCCAAGCGCTCGGCTACATTTATGTGGATACCGGTGCGATGTACCGCACACTGGCGTGGCATTGCCTGCAGAAGCGGATTGATGTGCACGACGCCAAAGCCGTCGCCGCCGCGTGTCGCAAATGGAAAACGTCGCTGGTGTGCGTGGAGGGCCGGGTGCGGCTGCTCGTGGACGGTTATTTTCCCGAAAAGGAAATTCGCACACCCGAAACCGCCGCCGCGGTGGCGCACGTCGCGGCAATTCCCCAGGTGCGCAAGTGGATGGTCAAACACCAGCAAGAGTGCATCCAGTTCGGCAATCTCGTCATGGAAGGGCGCGACATCGGGACGAATGTGTTTCCCGAAACCGATTTCAAATTTTATCTCGATGCGAAGCTGGAGGAGCGTTCGCGCCGCCGCGCCGCCGACGGGGTCCGGGAAAATCTCGCGGCGCGCGATCAGCGCGACAGTCAGCGCGCCACGGCGCCGTTGATGATCGCGCTGGGCGCCAAGGTCATCAACAATTCAAACATGACCTCGGCGGAAACCAGCGGGTTGATCCTGGCGGAGATCCGCCGCCGGCTGGCGTTGAGGAAATGACGCCGTTGTGCGGAATGACTAATGACTAAACCATAATGACGAAAGAAGCACAAAGCACGAAGCACGAATGGGCAATCAGGGCCGCGCATTGGTCATTGGTTTATTGGGAAATTCTTTAGTCATTAGTGCTTAGTAATTAGTCATTAACCATGAACCTCAGCTACCGTCTCGGCTGGACCGGTTTCCGGGCGATCTACCGGTTTTATTTCCGCTGGCGCGTGTTCAATGCGGAGCGGGTGCCTCTGACCGGCCCCGTCATTCTGGCCTCCAACCATGCGAGTTTTTTGGATCCGCCGCTGGTCGGGTCCGGCCTGCACCGGGGCATCAACTACCTGGCGCGCGAAAGTTTGTTCCGGTTTCCCGGGATGGGCGCGTTGTTGCGTTCCTGGCAGGCCGTGCCGGTGGACCGCGACGGCGGCGGCGCGGCGGGTTTGAGGGCCATTCTCGATCGGTTGCTGGCGGGCGGCGCAATTATTCTGTTTCCCGAAGGCACGCGCACGTTTGACGGCCGGTTGCAGCCCGCACGTTCGGGCATCGGTCTGGTGGTGATCAAGTCCGATGCACCGGTTGTGCCGGTGCGGACGTTTGGAACGTACGAGGCTTACGGGCGGCACGTCACAATTCCCCGGCCCAAACCGGTGGCCGTGAAATACGGCCGACCGATGATGTTTGAACAGTTGCGGGCCGAGGCAAAAAATTGTTCCAAGGCGCGGCTTAAGGAAATTTACCAGGAAATCGCCAACGAAATCATGGAGGCGATTGCGAAGTTGGAGCCGTGCGAGGACGGGTGAATGTCGGAAGGGCGAGCTCTGTGAGCCCCATCTTTACCACCAATCCAAGAAGTTTGGGGCTCGTAGAGCTCGCCCCTCCGATTAAATTCCCAGATTCGACAGGGTGTTGCTGATGGCGTTGACGATTTGGACGAGTTTGGGATGCGATTTCTCGAAGCCGTCCACCGACGAGCGCAATCCCTGAATCGAATGATCAAGCGATTGTGGGTTTGGTTGGGTGCGCGTGGCTTCGTGGGCGGAAAGTTGGGCGAAGCCGGCGATGCTTTCAGCCTGCTCGTCGTTCGTTTTCGCCAGTGCGCCGACCTCCGACTTGAGCTGGCCGAGCAACTGGAGCAGTTCGCGTTTGCGCTCTTCGTTCACGGCGCCCGTGCCGCGAATCTTCGCCTCGATTTCACCGATGGTTTTTTTGATCATGTTGTAAAAGTATTCGCTGCTGAAAATTCAGCAAGCGCGTTTACCAGCGTCCGATGCGCGGCAGGACCGGCCGGACCAGCTCCCAGATTGATTCGCAGACCACTTCAACCGCGCCGGTGCCGTTCACCACGCGCACGCGGTCCAGTTCGGCAGCGGCGATGGCCTCGTATCCCTTCGCCACGCGCTCGAAGAAATATCGGTCCCCCTCCTCAATCCGGTCGCGGACAAAGGGCAGGGTGGATTGGCGCGACTGCAGGCGTTCGGCGCTGACTTCCGGCGGCACGTGCAGCAACAGGGTCAGGTTCGGCCGCGTGTCGCCGACGGCAAAGTCAATCACACTCCTGACCAGCGCCAGATCCAGCCCGCGCCCGTAGCCTTGATACGCCGTTGTTGAATCGTAAAAGCGGTCGCACAAGACAATTTCGCCGACGGCCAGGGCGGGGCGGATGGTTTCGCGGACGAGTTGGGCCCGGCTGGCATTCATCAGCAGTAATTCGGTTTCGAAGGTCATGGTCACGTTCACCTTGCTGTGCTTGAGCGTGTGGCGGATTTCCTCGCCGATGGGGGTGCCGCCCGGTTCACGCAACACACGCACGCGATGGCCGAGCGCGCGCAGCCGTTCGGCCAGCAGCTCGATCTGCGTGGATTTGCCACAGCCTTCCGTGCCTTCAAAAGTGATGAACAAGCTTTTCATTGGGAAATAGGAAACATCCAACGCTGAACATCCAACATCCAATGCCTTGAAAATTGGATGTTGAGTCCCGCTTTGCGGGATTGGATGTTCGATGTTTTTTCAAATCTTCTTCAACTTCGGCCCTTTCGCCGTATCTTCAATGACCCAGCCTTTGGCCTTCAATTCTTCGCGGATCGCGTCGGCGCGTTTGAAATCCTTCGCCTTCTTCGCGTCGGTCCGGGCTTCGGCCTGCGCCAGGATTTCCGCGGGAATTTCCGCATCCGATTTTGTGCCGATTCCAAGCAAGGAATCAACCTTATCCCACGCGGCCAGAGCGGACGCCGCGTCGGCCGCACCGAGTGAATTTTCGGCGATTCGCTTGTTGGTCTCCCGCACCCAATCGAATACCGCGCCCCAGGCGGCGGAAATGTTCAGGTCATCGTCAAGCGCGGCGGAGAAGCGGGCGACCAAATCGGTTGGAGCGCCGGGCACCGTCCCGGCGGGTTGGAGTTCACGCTTTAGCGTGTCTCCCGAACAAGCTGAAGCTTGAACTCCAACGGTTCCGGCTGCTTCACGCAATTTGCCGATGCATTCGTCAATGCGGGCCAGCGCCGTGCGCGCGCCGGACAAGCCTTCGAGCGTGAAGTTGAACGTCTCGCGGTAATGCGCCGTAAGCAGCGAATAGCGGATTTCCCGGCCGGTGAAACCCTTGGCCAGCAGATCGCGCAGCGTGAAAAAATTGCCGAGCGACTTGCTCATTTTTTTGCCCTCGACCAGCAGATGCGCGCCGTGCAGCCAGTATTTGACAAACGGCTTGCCGGTGGCGCCCTCGCTTTGGGCAATTTCGTCCTCGTGGTGCGGGAAAATCAGGTCCTCGCCGCCGAGGTGCAAATCGAAGCTCGGGCCGAGAATTTTCGTGCTCATCGCGCTGCACTCGATGTGCCAGCCGGGTCGGCCTTCACCGAACGGGCCGGGCCAGAAAACGTCGCCGTCCTCCGGCACGCGCGCCTTCCAGAGTGCGAAGTCGGCGACGGATTCCTTGGCATATTCATCGCTCTTGACCCGTTCGCCCGCCTTCATTTCGTCGAAGTTGAGCTTGAGCAACTGGCCGTAGGTACAGCCGCAACCGCGGTATTTTTCAATGCTGAAATAAACCGAACCGTCCGCCGCTTTGTAAGCAATGCCTCGGGCGACAAGTTTTTCGATGAGCGAAATAATATCGGCGATGTATTCAGTGGCGTGCGGCGTGTGGTGGGGCAGGCGGCAATTGAGTGTTTTTAAATCTTCGAGGAACGCCGCTTCGTATTGGCCGGTGAAATCGCGCAGGGAAGTTTTGGTTTCCCGGACGCGCTTGATGATTTTGTCCTCCACGTCGGTGATGTTCATCACGTGGGTGACGGCGTAGCCCTTGAATTCGAGGGTGCGCCGGACGAGATCGCCGAAGACGAAGGTGCGCCAGTTGCCGATGTGGGCGAAGTCATAGACGGTCGGCCCGCAGCAATACATGCCGACCTTGGAGGGGACGAGCGGCGCGAACTCCTGGATTGAGCGCGAGAGCGTGTTGAACAGTTTTAAAGCCATTTGCGTCCGCGCAAATTAAGCTGCGGCGCGCGAAAGCAAAAGAAATTTTGTTGTGTGAGGAAAGCGAAGTTGGCGGAGGCAGTTTGCAGCCTGTCTTGGAGGTGGGTGTTGTGGGACGATATGTTGAGATAGTTACAAGCCAAAATATGTTTTCAAGTGCCACAGGAAAGTAATGATCAAGAAGTCGCCGAAAACGAGGAAGAGAAAATCAGAGATTTTGATATGACTCCCTCGCCGAATGCCAATAATGGCTGCGACGACAAAATATGGAATCGAAAACAATAGTTCGATATTAGCGGTGTAGTTATAGTCGAGCGTGCCGAGTGTGTGGTAGAGTCCAGTAAGGCCAACAGGTATCCAATACCATATCCAGCTGCGTAGCGTCTTAATCTTTCGAGTTGTGCTTGGTTCATTCATGGAGAACGCGTGGCGGTGCCTACCAACGAGGAGGCGGCGATATTTGCAGCCTGTCTCGTTTAATCGTTGCGACTGTATTTTGCGGTTAAGTTTCTGTCCAGCGCGTTCTCGAATCCAAAAGTAGCGCAGGCGTCCCGCCTGCACGGGAGGGAAGGAGAATAAAATTGGAAGGCAGCCGGGACGGCTGCGCTACCTTGCTTAAGCTACAAAGTGTGCTGACGTGATTTCTGAATGTGAAAAGCTGTGGACACTGCCGGTTTTCAAACCTAAAAATCCGCCGCGTGAATTCCCGCCGAGCACAGGGTTGAACAGAAAGCGAGGCCACATGGACGTCAAAATCGTATGCGGCTGTGGTCAGAAATACATATTTGAAGTTGACCCGGACAATGGACTGATGGGGACTTCGGTCAATTGTCCAGCCTGCGGCGCAGACGGGACCCAGGAGGCCAGCGAAATCCTGGCCCAGATTTTTCCTGAACCGGCGTTGGAAGCGGTCCCGCCTCCAACTGCGGCGGCCGCCGCCGGTCCCATCCGAGTCAATCTGCCCGTTCGTCCGCCCATGGCGGCCAGTCCGCCGCCACCGGCTCCCATGGCTTCAACCGCCGGCGAGCCGCCGTTGCCATCCGCGCCCCGACCCATCACTTCCGTCCGCTCACCGGCACTGGCCGCCGCGTCGAAGCCGAAGGCGGAGGAGGAATGCAATCTGATGCTGGGGGTCCTGGGGGCCATTCTGGGCGCGGCATTGGGCGCGGGACTGATGTATGGCTTCTTTTTGTTGACTGACGCCCGGTTCCCGCTCATGGGCACGGGCATTGGCGCGCTATCGGGCTTGGGCGCGCGCATTCTGGCGAGGGGGACGGACACGTCTCTCGGCGTCATCGCTGCGCTCGTTGCCTTGTTGTCAACGGCGGGAACGCTTTATCTCATGTTCGGCGACATGGCGGGAATGTTTGTCATCTCCATGGTTGTCAGCGTCACCTTCGCTTACAAGATCGCGGGGTAAGTTCCGGAAAAATCAGCCCTTCGACGCACCGTCCCTGTTCATTCCCTTTGGTTGCAACCGCTCAAATCGTTCGACGAACAGGAAAAAAACACCCGGGCCAAAGCAGAGCAGCATGACGGAGATGCCCGTGACAATGCCCCAGAACGTGCCGACGGGCGCGCAGCAATCCCCGCGGCGGCGGACGATGATGTGGCTGGGCACGGCGACGAGGAGTTCGAGGATGCTGCCGCGCAGCAGCCAGCGCGTAATGCGCTTGAGCAGCGAGCCGGGGTCATCCGATCTCGTGAAGTTGCGGAAGATGATCACCCAGACCACCCAGAAAAGGACGAGGATGGTCAACATCCCCCAAATGAGGTTCCAGCCACTGTCCACCTGCCTGGTCGGAAATGGATTCAGGCGTTGAAAAATCTCCAGGCCACCGCCCTCGATGACGCCATTCTCCCGAAAGGCGGTGCAGAGCAGCGTCGCCAGTCCGGCGGAAAAGAGGTTCGCCAGGAAAAATCCGGCGACGATGACAGGAACCTTCAATGGCCGTCGTGCTGGCAGCCGGCGTTCAACGATGCGGATGGGCAGCAGGAGCAGCAAGGCCTGACCGGCGACGAGCACGGCGAGCCAGAGCCAATAACCACAATACAAATAAATCTTCAGGGCGTCCGGCAATCCCATGGCGCCATTTTTTGCCCAGCCGCCGAAGGCAATCAGCAGGACCGGTGCGGTCAGCAGCAACAACGCAACGGCATAAAGCAGGACGGTGAGTGCGGCCCAGCGTTTCATGCGACGGCTGAATTCAGCCATCAAGTCCAACCCCGCGCCAGTGAAATCGGCGCAAAAATATTTCTAAAAATCCGGTTTTAGCCACTTGCAAAATCAGCATTCCAGCGCCAGACTTTCCAAAACAAGAATTAATAACCGGCATCAAAAACAAACACATGAGCAAGGAAGCGAAACTGGAGCTGGATGGAAAAACCTATGCGCTGCCAACAGTCGAAGGCAGCGAAGGTGAAAAGGCGGTGGATGTTTCATCGCTGCGCGCGAGCACGGGCTACATCACGCTGGATGACGGCTACGGCAATACCGGCTCGTGCGTCAGCAAGGTCACATTCATTGACGGCGACAAGGGCATCCTGCGCTATCGCGGCATTCCCATCGAGGAGCTGGCGGAGAAATCCAACTTCGTCGAGACGGCGTATCTCATCATCTACGGCGACCTGCCGAGCCGCGCGCAGATGAAACGGTTTTCGGATTTGCTCACCGACAACCAGTTTTTGCACGAGGACATGAAGTTTCATTTCGAGGGTTTTCCGACGGGCGCGCATCCGATGGCGATCCTGTCGGCGATGATCAACGCGTCGAGCTGTTTCGACGAGCGTTTGATGTCGTGGAAATGGGGCGAGACGAAGGATTTTGATCTGTACGTGGCGCGGTTGATTTCGCAGGTGCGGACGATTGCGGCCTATTCCTACCGCAAGTCGCGCGGGTTGCCGCTGATTTATCCGAAGAAGGCCTACAAATACACGGCAAACTTCCTGCACATGCTGTTTTCGACGCCCTACGAGGATTTTGAATTGAAGCCGGAGGTGGTCAAGGCGCTGGATCTGATTTTTCTGCTGCACGCGGACCACGAGCAGAATTGCTCCACTTCCACGGTGCGCATGGTGGCGTCGAGCCAGGCGAACCTGTTTGCCAGTTGCGCCGCGGGCGTGTGCGCATTGTGGGGACCGTTGCATGGCGGCGCGAACCAGGCGGTGATTGAAATGCTGGAAGAAATCCACCGGACCGGTGACGACGGCTCGAAATTCATCACCGCGGCCAAGGACAAGAACAGCGGCAAGAGGCTCATGGGTTTCGGCCACCGCGTGTATAAAAATTACGATCCGCGCGCAAAGATCATCAAGCTGGCGTGCGACGACGTCTTGTCGAAGCTGCACATCGATGACCCGTTGTTGGACATTGCCAAGCATCTGGAGGCGGCGGCGCTCAAGGATCCGTATTTTATTGAGCGCAAACTTTACCCGAACGTGGATTTTTACAGCGGCATCATCATGCGCGCGCTGGGCATACCGGTGGAGATGTTCACCGTGGTGTTTGCGATTGGCCGGATGCCCGGCTGGATCGCAAATTACAAGGAAATCATGGAAGAGACGAAAAGCCGCATCTATCGGCCGCGTCAGATTTACACCGGGCGCACGCTCAACCATTATGTGCCCCCGGCGGAACGCAAGTAAATGCAGGTGAAACCGGCGTTGTATTTTCTGATTTTGCCCCCGGCATTGGGAGTTAAAATCGCGTGAGGAAAGGCATGCATCCTGCTCATTTTAGGACGCAAGTGTCATGAAGAAAATTTTGGTCATTGACGACGAAGAATGGCTGCGCGAGATGATTTATCTGGCGCTGAAGCAGAAGGGTTTTGAAGTCATCGAAGCCGTCAATGGCGCGGATGGCATTGAAAAAGCGCGCAAGGAACTGCCCGATCTCATTCTCTGTGACGTGAACATGGAAAAGGTGGACGGTTACCTCACCCTGTCCTCGTTGCGCACGGAAGCGCCCACGGCCTCCATTCCGTTCATCCTGATGACCGGCCTCGCCGACAACGCGGGCATGCGGCACGGCATGGAGCTGGGAGCCGACGATTACCTGCCGAAACCTTTCACCACCGACGCGCTTTACGCCGCGGTGGATGCGCGCCTGAAAAAAGCCCAGACCGTGCGCGATGAAGCCGAGCGCAAGCTCGCCCATCTGCGCGACAACATCAGCCTGATGCTGCCGCACGAGTTGCGGACGCCGCTCAATGGCATTCTCGCCTACGGCGAAATCCTCGCCGCCGACGCCGCGAAACTCAAACCCGCCGAGATTGCCGAGATGGGCCACGTCGTTCACCAGTCCGGCAAACGGCTGGAACGTCTCATTGAAAACTTTTTGATTTACGCGCAGCTGGAATTGATTGCCGCCGACCCGAAGAATGTCAACGCCCTGCGTCTCGGCCGGACGGAACATCCCGCGGCGCTGCTGGAGAAGCATGCCACTGCGCAGGCGGCGTTGGCGAATCGTTCCGCGGATTTGTCCTTCGAGATGGCGGACATTTCCGTGCCGATGG
>JBEKSU010000113.1:0-11381 GCA_049516755.1 Verrucomicrobiota bacterium
GCTGGCTAGGCCCAGCGCCATGGTGAGGAGCAGTGTTTTTTTCATATGATGTTTTTTTATTTGGTTGATATTTTTTGGTAAAATACAGGGGTGATTTCGATGGTTTTGGTTATTGGGCGGTGATGACGTAAAATCTGACATCGTCAGTGGTTGAATCCGTTGTGGTGTGGTTTGCAGTATCACCGCTCGTCAAGGTGCCCAAGGCCGGCCAGTTGGCCATATCCGTCCCGGAAGTCAGGCTGTTGGTTCCCCGCAGGGTGTAAGTGCCGTAGAGACCGGTCGAGTAGGTGATGGTGTTCAAGGCGCCCGAACGGGTGACGGAAATCAGGGTCGCCGGCGTGCTCGGATACGCCACATAGGTCATCGCACCATTGGTTGACAGCTCAAAATAGCCCAGCCATTTCCCCTGAGCCGGAGTGACGGAAGGCGTTATCTGGTAAAAATCAGAGCGAACCACCGCTCCCGACGTGGTGAAATTGTTCACCGTGGTGTTTTCCGGGTTGCCCGCAAAAGTGCCGTTGAACTGGCCGCCATATGCGCCATTCAGAGCACCGGAATAACTGAGGCCGTCCGGATAATTGGCGTTGCCCGAACTGTTGTCCTGCTCGACCACGGCGGTTGACGTGCTGACGGGATATATATTGAAGTTCAATTGATCCAGCGCACCGGGCGGAATTGTCGCCATGAGCAGGGCGGTGCCGGACTGGACGCTGGACCTTGCGGCCGGCCACGGGGCGGTCTGATTGTTCACGGAATCCCGGGGCCGGGTCACAAACAGCGTGTTGTCGCTCAACCAGGTGAATGCCGACCAGCTGACGCCGTTGGTGCCAACTTGCGCGAGCTGGGTGCCGGTGTATTGGCTGATGGGTATCCGGTAATTGGCGGCCACAAAATTGGTGAGCGTGGAAATCTGGCCCGCGTCAACAACCATGTCATTGCCGCCCTTGCGGAAACATACCAAAACATCCCCAACCGCATAATTGGTGATGGTGCCTGCCCAGACTCCACTGGCGGCAACACTGGTGAGCAAAGCGATGAATCCAACCTTTTTGTTTAGCATATGATTATTTTTAAATTTTAAACGGTTAACGGTTTAAATTTTCAACCTTCTCGACGCCGGCATACTAAAGAGATTTCTCCCGGCCAACTCCCATAAACCGGCCAGCCGCACTCAGTTTCACGACGGTTGATTGCGCCGGCTTGAGACCCCCGCCGCCGCGTAAAAAAAGGCTTTTGCGCGCAATGTGTCAGGCCGGTGACATCGCAAGCGGATGCGTCACCAAAACGTGACAGGAGAATTTTCGCCGCCCGGCGGGAATTCGGCGGGTTTGATCTTTTCCGGCTGGATGAATCGGCATCCCCGTCCTTCTAATAATCCGTGCCGGGCGGCACGGGGACTGAAGCGCCGGACCGCCTCCGCGGTTCCGCAGCGGTTTGGGGCGTCGCCCCGGAAAGCGGCAAAAACCCGCTTGACCGGGGACGCCACCCGGGCGATATTCATTTCGTTATTTGACGAAATAACAATATATGCGCGAATTCATGGCCATCACCAAGGCGCTGTCCGACCCCGGCCGGGTGCGGATCCTCCTGGCGCTCCGGCGCCGGGAATTGTGCGTCTGCCAGATCACGGAACTGTTCGGCTTTGCGCCGTCCACCATGTCCAAACACCTCTCCATCCTCCATCACGCGGGCCTGATTCAATCCCGCAAGACCGAGCGCTGGGTGCATTACCGGCTGCCGGACCAACCCGCGCCCACGGCGGTCCGGGAAGCGCTCGATTGGGTCAAAAAATCCCTCGGCAAATCCAGGGACGCCACGGCGGACACTCAACGCCTGGACAAAATCTTGCGGATGAACCTGAAGGAGATCTGCCGCCGCCAGTGCCGCCGGCGGGGATGCTGAAAAAATTATGAACCCAACACTGACCGAAGACAAAAACGAGGCCGTGCGCCAGATGGTGCGCGAAGGTTACGCCCAAATCGCCCGGGACACCTCCGCCGGCTGCTGCGGACCCGGCGTCTCGTGCTGCGGTTCCGCGCCGCCGGACGCCGACCAGTTCGCCCGTGAACTGGGTTACTCCGTCGAGGAGCTCAAGTCGTTGCCGGGCGGCGCGAACATGGGGTTGTCGTGCGGCAACCCCGCCACGCTCGCCGCATTGAAACCCGGCGAAACCGTGCTCGACCTCGGCAGCGGCGGCGGTTTCGACGTGTTCATCGCCGGCCGCAAGGTCGGCGCCGCCGGCCGCGCCATCGGCGTGGACATGACGCCGGAAATGCTGGCCAAAGCGCGTCGCAACACCGCCGATTATCGCAAGGAAACCGGTCTGGACAACGTCGAGTTTCGACTCGGCGAAATCGAGGATCTGCCCGTGGCGGACAACAGCGTGGACGTCATCATCTCGAATTGCGTCATCAATCTGTCGCCGGCCAAACCGCAGGTCTGGCGGGAAATGGCGCGCGCGCTCAAGCCAGGCGGCCGGGTGGCGGTTTCGGACATGGCCCTGCTCCAGCCGCTGCCGCCGGAGGTGCTCAAAATGGTTGAAGCCATCGTCGGTTGCGTCGCCGGCGCGGTGCTCGTCTCCGAAACCGGACGCATGGCCAAGGAAGCGGGATTGACCGGCATCGACTTGAAGGTCAAGACGGATTACGTCGCGAAGATGCTGGATTTTGAAGACCCGCTCTACCAAAAGCTCATCCCATTGTTGCCGGCCGGAACCAAACCGGCGGATTTCATCGCCAGCCTCGAAGTCCAGGCGCGAAAACCCGGCGGCGATTGTTGCCTGAAGTGATGAACAACAACGCCGGCAATTCGGAATTGGATGCGGAGCGCGGACAGCCTTGTCCGCGAGTTCCGGGAGAATCGGAGTTGCCGCCCGCGGACAAGGCTGTCCGCGCCCCGGCCGCCAAACGCCTGGCTGTTTTCGAGCGTTATCTGACCGTCTGGGTTTTCCTGTGCATGGTCATCGGCGTTGCGCTCGGCAAAATCGCACCGGCGTTCACCGCCGCATTGAGCCGGCTCCAATTCGGCCAGGGCTCGCAGGTGAACGTCCCCATCGCCGTGCTCATCTGGCTGATGATTTATCCGATGATGCTCAAGGTGGATTTCACCGCGCTTGGCGGTATTGCGCGCAGACCCAAGGGCCTGGCGGTGACGCTGTTCGTCAACTGGCTGGTCAAGCCGTTCAGCATGGCGTTTCTGGCCTGGCTGTTCATGCGGCATGTTTTCGCCGCGTGGATTGACCCGGAGACGGCGAAAAATTACACGGCGGGGCTCATCATCCTCGCCGCCGCGCCTTGCACGGCCATGGTCTTCGTCTGGAGTTATCTCACCGACGGCGATCCGGTCTATACCCTCGTGCAGGTGGCGGTGAACGATCTCATCATGCTCGTCGCCTTCGCGCCCATCGTGATGTTTCTGTGCGGTGTGGCCAACGTGATCGTGCCATCAAAGGTGCTCATCACGTCGGTCGTCGTGTTTATCGTGATTCCGCTGGCGGCGGGCTGGCTCACTCGCTCGGCATTGCTAAAGTCGCGCGGCAAAGAATGGTTTGAGCAAAAATTCCTGCCGAAATTCCATCCGGTGACCATCGCGGCGCTTTTGCTGACGCTGGTGCTCATCTTTGCGTTCCAGGCGGAGAATCTCACCACCCGCTGGCTGGCGGTGCTGCTGCTGGCCGTGCCGATTGTCATTCAGGTTTATTTCAATTCGACCCTCGCTTACCTGCTGATGCGGCGATGGCGCGTGCCGCACAACATCGCCGCGCCGGGCGCGCTCATCGGCGCGAGCAACTTCTTCGAACTGGCGGTGGCAGTGGCCATCACGTTGTTCGGGCCCGGTTCGGGCGCCGCCCTGGCCACGGTCGTGGGCGTGCTCGTGGAAGTGCCGGTAATGCTCTCGGTTTGCAAGATCTGCAACCAATCCCGCGGATGGTACTCCCACGGCGAATCAACCAAATGAAACATTCAACATTCAACATCGAACTCCCAATGAAAGAAATGCTCGTCACTTGGACGTTGAGCGTTGAATGTTGAATGTTCGATGTTTTCCAAAATTATGAAATCTACAATCCTCATTCTTTGCACCGGCAATTCCTGCCGCAGCCACATGGCCGAGGGATTTTTGCGCGCGGCGGCCGGCGACCTTGTGAGCGTCCAAAGCGCCGGCTCAAACCCGACCGGCTCCGTCCATCCGCTGGCCATCAAGGTCATGGCCGAGGCGGGCATTGACATTTCCGGCCATCGCTCGAAACACCTGAAGGAATTTCTGGAGCAGCCGGTCCACACCGTCATCACCGTCTGCGGCAATGTGGACGCCGCCTGCCCGATTTTTCCCGGCCAGGTGAACCGCCATCACTGGCCGTTTGACGATCCCGCCAAAGCCACCGGCAGCGAGGCGGACATTCTGGCCTGTTTCCGCCGTGTGCGCGATGAAATGCGGCGCGTTTTCGAGGCCTATGCAGCCGGATTGCGGGATGCGGTAACATAGGGTTCAGTCTCCGCACTGCGCCGGCCGGCTGCGGCTCGTTCGGCCCGTCCTCCGTAGCAGTACTGCGGAGGGTGGAAGAGCGAGTCCTCCCTTTCAAATTTTCCCGCCGCAATGCCGGGTCGCTGCCGCGGGCCGGTCTTTGATTTCAGGATTCGCTGCTTCAGGCATAAGTTTTCTTTGCCAAACCGGCCAGAGATTGGTAAAATCCACACCGTTCAACACGGATTGCCATGAACTCTTTCGCGGAATGGTTGAAAGTTGTTCTGGCAGTGGCGATGCTGGCGCTGCTGGTACAAGAGGTGTTTTTTTATCTCGTCGGGAAACAGCGTGGGTTTCTGAACACCAGGAACCACCTCGAAATCATCATGGCCCTCAAAGCAAACCCGGTCGCTGACCAGCAGACCGGTTGTTTGCCGGCAGGCTGGTTGCTCGGCGATGGTGTGAAGCGTGAATTGTGAGGAGAGAACGAACCCATGAAAAAACCTACCCAGCCCGTCCGCCGGAAGAATAAACCTGCCGCGGCAATTCCCGGGCCGACACCGCCCCCACCGCCGCAGGCGGAGACGCTCCAACAGGAGCGCAATCTCTTTCGCGCCATTCTCGACAATCTGCCGAGCATCGTTTTCTGCAAGGACAAGGACGGGCGGTACGTGCTCTCCAACCGGGCGCATCAGCGCGTGTTGGGCGCCACCGAGGAAGCGATTCTCGGAAAAACGGCTGTTGATTTCCATCCTCCCGGGCTGGCCCGGCAATATCTCGAGGAAGAACTGCAAATCATGCGCACCGGGAAACCGCTGCCGCCCAAGGAAGAACTGGCTCTGCACCACGGGAAGGGCGAGCAGCGGTGGCATCTCACGAGCCGGATCCCTCTCAAGGACAAAAGCGGCCACGTCACCGGCGTTTTAGGCATCAGCCATGATATCACCGAGCGCAAACGAACGGAGGATGCGCTGCAGCAAAGCCGGCAACTTTTACAGACCGTGGTGGAAGGGACTTCGGATGCGGTTTACCTGAAAGACTTGAGCGGACGTTACCTCCTCTTCAACGGTGCCGCGAGCCGTTACGTCGGAAAGACTGCCGCCGAAGTCATCGGCCACGACGATACCTTTATCTTCCCCCTCGACGAGGCCAGGGTGGTGATGGAAGGAGACCGCAAGGTGATGGCCGGCAGCAAGATCACGACCTTCGAAGAGCACGTCACCACCGCTGATGGCACGAAACGAATTTTCCACTCCACCAAAGGCCCGATGTTTGACGCCAATGGCGGGGTCATCGGCCTCTTTGGCGTCGCCCGCGACATTACCGAGCGCAAGCAGGCCGAGGAGGAGCTTCTCCGCCGCACCAAGGAACTTGCCGCGCTCAACTCCTTGACCGAAGGAGTCAGTTCGTCGTTGTCGCTGGAAATCGTGGTGGCTTCCGCATTGCGGGAGCTGCTCAACGCGGTCAAGACGGACGTTGCCTTCCTGTTTTTGCGCGAGGGGGAAAGGCTGGTGCTGGGCGGCATCGCGCCGGAGTCCGGCCGGGAACGGTTCGGGCAAATCCCGGAGCACCGGGTGGGCGAGTGCATGTGCGGCCTGGCGGTGCGACAAGGGCGGCCCCTTTACTCGCGCGACATTTTCAGTGACCTGCGTTGCACGTGGGAGGAGTGCAAGAAAGCAGGTTACCACTCGTTTGCCGCACTTCCCTTGCACGCCGGCGATGAAATCATCGGCGTGGTTGGCCTTGCCTCCGCCATCGAACGAGACTTTGAACAGCAGGCGGGGTTTTTGGAAACCCTGGCCAACGCCATTTCCGCGAGCCTCCAGAACGCCCGGCTTTTTGCCGAAACCAAGCGGGCGGAAGCGGTGCTGCGCGAAAGCGAGGCCAGGTACCGCACGCTTTTTGACAAAAATGCCGATGGCATCCTGATTGCCAACATTGAAACCAAAGCGTTCAAATACGCGAATCCGACCATGTGTCGAATGCTCGGATACACCGAGGAGGAATTACGAACCAAGGGCGTGTCGGATATTCACCCGAAGGAGGCCGTGCCAGGCGTCGTGGCGGAGTTCGAAGCCCAAGCCTGCGGAGACAAGATTTTGGTGACGGATATTCCCTGTCTCAAGAAAGACGGTTCAGTTGTTTATGCGGATATCAGCGCGGTCAAAATGACGGTGGATGGCAGGCCATGCAACGTGGGCTTCTTCCGCGACATCACCGAGCGAAGGCTGGCCAGGGAGAAACTGCGGCTGCGAGAATCGTTTCTCTCTGCCATCACTGAAAATCAACCCGGCTTGCTGTGGCTTAAGGACACCAAAGGCCGTTTCCTGATGGTCAATAAGGCCTTTGCAACAGCTTGTGGGCGCAGTGACCCGGAACATGTTCACGGTCTGACCGATGTGGATATCTGGCCGAAAGAACTGGCGGAAAAATATCGCAATGACGATCAACGGGTGATGTCCTCCGGCAACGCCAGCATGGTGGAAGAGATGATTTTCATTGGAAACAGCCATGTCTGGTACGAGACCTTCAAAACTCCTGTTCGCGATGACAAAGGCCGTGTGATTGGCACCACGGGTTTTGCCCGCGACATTACCGAGCGCAAGCAGGCGGAGGAGGCACTACAAGCAAGCCAAGCCCGGTTCCGAACGCTCATTGAAAGGGCCCCGGTAGCCATCAACATCAGCCGGACCGGGAAAACTGTCTATATCAACAAAAAATTCCTCGATTTATACGGCTTCCAGAGCATTGATGAACTTGTGGGGCAATCTGTTACTGACCATTGCGCGCCGGAATTTCAAGAGCGGCTCCAGGAACGTGCGGAGCGGCGTGCGCGCGGCGAGCCGGTTCCATCGGAATATGAAGGGATTGGGCTGCGGAAAGACGGCTCCCAATTCCCTGTGCAAGTCAGTGTGGCGCTTGTGGACCTTCCCGATGGCCCGGCCGCCATGGCGTTCTTAACAGACATCACCGAGCGTCGGCAGGCAGAGGAACGCATCCGTGAACAGGCCGCCTTGCTCGATGCTGCCAACGACGCCATCTATGTCCGCACCCTGGATAACAAGGTGACTTATTGGAATGATGCCGCCGAGCGGCTCCACGGCTGGACGCGCGCCGAGGCACTGGGCCACAAGATCACCGAGCTGGGAAAGACGGACGCGGCGGCATTCGAAGCGGCGCAAGAAACACTTATGGAGCAAGGCTATTGGTCCGGTGAACTGAAGACGGCCAGCAAGACCGGCAGGGAATTCGTGGTGTTCTGCCGTTGGACGATGTTGCGCGATGAACAAGGCCGGCCCAAGGAAATCCTGGCCATCAACACCGACATCACGGAACGCAAACAACTGGAAGCCAATTTCCTCCGCGCCCAGCGCATGGAAGGCATCGGCGCGCTGGCCGGCGGCATCGCCCATGACCTGAACAATATTCTCCAACCCATCCTGATAACCGCGCCGCTCCTGCGCGAAACGACCGCCGATCCGGAAAGCCGTTCATTGCTGGACACCGTGGAAAAAAGCGCCCAGCGCGGGGCGGACATCATCAAACAACTGCTCACCTTCGCCCGCGGAACCCCCGGCGTGCGCGTGCCCTTGCCGGTCCGCCACCTGATGAGCGACATGGACAAGATCATCCGCGAAACCTTCCCGCGGAACATCAAGCTGGTGGTTGATGCGCCGAACGATTTGTGGCCGGTCATGGGCGACGCCACCCAGATCCATCAGGCGCTCATGAACCTTTGCGTCAATGCCCGGGACGCCATGCCGAACAGCGGCGTGCTCACTCTGGCGGCAAAAAACCTGACCCTCGACGAAACCTTTGCCACCGCGATGCCTGAGGCCAAACCCGGCACTTATATTTGCGTGAGCGTGACCGACACCGGCACGGGCATCCTGCCCGAACATCTGGACCGCATCTTCGACCCGTTCTTCACCACCAAGGAAATCGGCAAGGGCACCGGTCTGGGGCTGGCCACGGTTCTGGGCATTGTGCGCGGCCACGGCGGTTTTGTGCGGGTGAACAGCAAGGTGGACCACGGCACCACGTTCGAGCTTTACCTCCCCGCTTCGCCCAAGGAAAAAACCGTCGAAAAAACCGACACCGAAGCTTTGCCGCCCGCGATGCATGGCGAACTGATTCTGATTGTGGATGACGAAGCCGCCGTGCGCGGGGTGATTCAGCGCACCTTGGACAAGCATGGTTACCGCGTGGTGACGGCCAATGAAGGCAGCGAAGCGATGGCGTTTTTTGCCCAGCACCGCGGCGAAATCAAAGCCGTCATCACGGACCTGATGATGCCGGGAATGGACGGACCGGCCTTGATCCGGGCGCTGCGGCATTTGGACCCGCAACTGCCCATTCTCAGCATGACCGGCATGGGCGAACAGACGGACATCAAAGGCATCCAAAACCTCGGCCTGCCCGTGTTGCTCAAGCCCTTCGTCCGGGGCGAACTCCTCGCCGCTTTGCATCAGGCGCTGGCCGCGCCCCGCCAGGCCAAAAGCAACCCGTAAAACGGCTGCCCAAATTGACCCGGCGCCCATGAACCGCGGGCGGAGTTCTTCGGGGCAAATGCCATTCCCGGTTCAGGCAAACTTCGCGCCGGGCGCGAGCGCGTGACCGGCCAGAAATTCCGCCGCCGTCAATCGCCGTCCGCCTTCGCGCTGCAATTCCAAAATCCGCAACGCGTGCTCGCCACAGCCAACGACTATGCCGGTTTTGTCCGCCGATAAAATCTCCCCCGCCCTGCCGGAGCATTCGACAATTTCTGCCTTCCAGATTTTCAGCAATTGAGGTTTTGCTGTTGTTACCCCGGCGCGCGGAGACCGGACTTCGCCGGCAAGCTTCGTCCCGGCAGGCGCTCGCCCCGCCGACAATTCCTCAGGCAAAAACGTGAACGCGCCGGGCCAGGGCGTGAAAGCGCGCAGCCGGTTCCAAATTTCCCGCGCCGGCCGGCTCCAATCAATCCGCCCGTCTTCCTTTTTGATTTTGGACGCGTGGCTCGCGGCGGCGGCGGGCTGCGGCACCGGCTGGATTTTCCCGGCGACATAATCGGGAATGGTCTGCGCAAGCAGTTCCGCGCCAAGCTGGGCCAGCCGGTCATGCAGCATGGCCGAATCGTCCTCCGGATGAATCGGGATGTGGCGTTGCGACACGATGGCGCCGGTGTCCAGCCCCACATCCATCTTCATGATGGTGACGCCGGTCTCGGTGTCGCCGTTGGCAATGGCCCATTGAATCGGCGCCGCGCCGCGATATTTCGGCAGCAGCGAGGTATGCACGTTCAAACAGCCGTGCGGTGGCAAATCCAGGATTGCCGGCGGCAAAATCTGGCCGTAAGCCACGGTCACGATGAGGTCGGGCCGCAAGGCGTGCAGGCCGGCGATGAATTGTTCGTCGCGGGCGCGTTCGGGTTGCAATACGGACAGCCCCAGCCGCAGCGCGAGCGATTTGACGGGGGACGGCTGCGGTTTTAGCTCGCGGCCCTTGGGCCGGTCGGGTTGCGTGACGACGGCGGCGATTTGAAATTGCGGGTTGCCCGCCAACGCCTGAAGGCTGGCGCAGGACAGTTCCGCCGTGCCCAGGAAGATGATTCGCAACGCCGTCATGCGGACAGCGAAAGGGAAATTGCGCCCGGGCGAAAGGAAAAAGTCAGGCGATTAATACCGCCGGAAACGCCGCCCGGCGCCAGGCCGGGGTCAGGCTGGCGCCGGTTTCACGTGTCTTTGGGTTTGAGTTGAACCTCCACGATTTCAGCGAATGGCACCAGGAGTTCCTGTTTCCCAGCGCCCTGGGCGACTTCCACGTGCATTTCATTGGTGGAGATGCGCGTGATGCGCTCGACCACGAACAACGTGCGCCCCGTTTTCACGGTGAGCACCAGGTTCTTTTCGGCTTCGCGCCGGATCATGGCGAAGAAACCGGAAAACTTCGTCTCAAAAAAACGGCGGTTGAATGTGAATTGTCCGCGCTGAAAAATCTGCGGTGCGCCCCCCGCGCCCGGTCCGTCCTTCTGCCAGGACGCCTCAACGATCTGAATTCCGGCCGCCACGGGCTGAGCGGCGCCCGGCTGGGCGGCGCCCGGCATGGCAAAAGTATGCGCCGCGGCTTCCGGTCGCACCGCCGCCACCGATGTGGATTCGGTGCGCGCGGGCAGCACCAGGAAAACAATCGGCCCCAAAACCGGCAGCACCACTGCCACGCCCATGACCAGCAGAATCGGCTGCGACCGCACCACGGCAATCTCATAGCCCGCGTAAACGTTCGCCGCGTAAATCAACATCAACATGACCAGCCCGACCGACGATGAAAACAGGGCGCCGAACAGGGATTGTTTCGGCGGCAATTCCAGGCGCGACACATCATGAACCTTCACCTCCACCTTTTTCGTCTGCTCCGCCACCGGCTCGGTTTCAATGAACGGCTCGGCCAGCGGCCGGATTTTCGGGTTTTTCGACAGCAGCTTCAGCGCGTCCTGGGAAAATTTCGTCCACGGTATGCGTTGGGTGTATTTGTCCGCCTCCAGCCGGAAAACGACGCCGTTGTCGCTGTACGAAATCACGTCGCCGGTCAACGACGTGTCATCGGTCAACTGATAGGTGTCCGCGCCAACGGCAACCAACAGTCCGCAAAGCCAGAGACCGGAAATTATCCAAAGGATTCTGCGCACAAAAAACCTTTAACAAATACCCGCGCGCCGCGAAAGCAAATTCAGCGCACCTTGCCCAAGTCGTTGATCAGGTCGGCAATCACCCAGTTGGCGCGGCTGGCCTGCAGCGCGTCCGCCACCGCACCGTGCTGCCAGACGGCATAGCGGATCAATCTGCCGACATCGGCGTGCAGCGGCCGTTGCGCGGTCAATCCCGCGAGGTATCCCGCCAGCACGTCGCCGCTGCCGCCCTGCGCCAGATGCGGATTGC
>JBEKSU010000114.1:0-11363 GCA_049516755.1 Verrucomicrobiota bacterium
CAATCCAATCAACCCAGCCGTCCGGCCAGAAGTCGGGCACCAGATGCATCACCAGGCAGCCGGGTTTGCAAAAAATCACGTTCGACATGTTGCTTCCCACAAACGAACAAATCGCGTCGGCTTCCGAGAACAATTTGATGGTTTGGGCAAAAGTCAATTCCACATCATTGACCACCGCCCACCCCTTGCTGCGGAAGAAATCACGAATCTCGGCGCTGTTTTCTATCGCCCGGCTTTTGCCGGTGCGGTGGAAGTAGAATTTTTTGGGACCGGAGTAACTCGGATCGCCTTTGGGCAGGAGCGCCTTGCGCGTAGCGTGGACGGCATAAGGATTGTAGCAATCGATCATGCTCACGGGGGAACTGAAGAAATAATGTTCGACTTCCAGATGGCGTTCGGGAGTCGGGCGGCAACGGTCCCAAACTCCCATCAATTCAAGACTTTCCTTTTGGTAAGGCTTCAGGTCCGCCGGCACGATAATTTTTGTATCGGGAGGGAATTCCGACAGCAGAAGGAGGCGGGGTAGAGCGTCATGCAACCAATGGCCGTAGATGGCAAAACCCCGATTGGGCACCCACAGGGAAACGATGCTTGTCCAGTTGCCGTCCAGCCTGGTCAGCGGCGGCAGGCGGAGATAGCGGCTGGCTGAGTCCGTGCGCCAACACCTCTCATTGTAAGCTGATTCGACGCAAAGCGTCTTATCCGGCATCAGAAGGGCAAGGCTTTCCGTAATCAACCGGGCGTTGGAATGTTCGCTCCACAATATCGGCCAAGGCTGCCAAAGATGCTGTTGCATGCCACTCGTGACCAGCAGAGAATCACCGGCCACTCGCGGCACGCCCTGATCATGAAGGACGATTCGTCCATTGAGCCTGGGCCAGCCGCAACGCAACGCCTGATACACGGAGAAAACTCTGGCTGGGGGACCGAACCGGGTGGAATTCACGAACAGACCCCGTGCAAATTCCCAGAAGCCGTCCACCAATGCCACCCATAGCGTCCGACGCAGCCATCTACCGGCTTGGTGAATCACCGGCCAACGCCGCAACCAGTACGCGATGGCGTTGATCCGCCGTGGTGGGAGGGTGCTATGGCTCATAGGCTGGTTTCCGTTGGGTTATCCAACCCGCCAAGGCACGGGGTTGTTCTTTCCGCGAGTTAAGACCAAGACGGTGCATGGGGCAGTTTTCAAAAAAAGTCATCCGCTAACCGCGGGATGATGGTCAAACGAGCCACTTTCAATGGCGTTCCTCTATCAACACGCCAAGTATCGCGCAAGTAGAAACCGGATCTGCTTTTTTCGACATCTTGCAGGGTGTTGCCCACGCGGCCGGATTATGCACCCCCACGGTTAGCAAGAGGGTGCTCGTTGGAACTAGTAAAATCGGCGTTTATGTGAAAACCGGATTGATTTCACCATGGGAAAAGCAACGACAGGCCCAAAACCCGTTCGACAGGCACGCCGAAAATCATCAGGCCGGAAAAAAATTCCGCCAGCCGCAGCGTTGTCAACGTGACGGGGATTTCCGCGCCCGGGCCCGCTCCCGGCGGGCGCGCAGTTGCAGGGTGAGGGTTTCGGCTTCTTCCAGCCACTCCAGCTTTTCGCGGAAGGTGCTTTGCAGCCCCAGCAACAGAGTGCTCATTTCGGCCCCCTCAAAGGTGCAGGATTTCCATCCCGGATGGGCATATAGTTGTTTCTTGGTCACGATTTTTTCCGATGCGGGTTCAGTTTGAGCAGTTGTTCAATATCCAGCAAATCCTGGCTGCGGCCGGCGGATTTTTTCAAGTCGAGCAATGTTTTATAACTGACGATGGCGGCCGACTCCTTTCCGAAAACCGGCTCGCGCCGCGCGCGCGTCAATTCTTTTTTAAAATCAAACGGCTCATAAACAAACACGTCTATCGGCGTGCGACGGTGAATATCGCTCCACAATTGCAGAACAACCATGTTCTTTTCCCGCCGCCACTGTTCGCGCAGCGCCGGATCTGCGAATTGCTCGGGGGTCACTGGAATTCGCATCTGGTAACCTATGGTCATCAATGCCCGAAGTCCACGGATGATGTTTTTGCGTTCCAAGCCGATGACCAGGTCCAGGTCTCTGGTGAACCGCTCGTACCCGTGCGCCACGACCGCCACTCCGCCGACGATGAGATATTTCACCTTCGCGCCGTTCAGCGCCCGGACGATGGTTTCAATGCTGTGGACTTCCATGATCCAAAGCCAAGATTAGCGGAATTTAGTCCGCCAGCAAGCATGTTAGGTAACTGCCTCTGCCAAAAAATCGGCCGGCCTCCACGCTCAAATACGCTTGCAGTCTTGCGCCACTCTGTTTCCATTACGCGCCTGCCTTTGGGGCAAAAATTATGCACTGTGTCATCGGTTCCGGCCCGGCGGGCGTCGCCTGCGCCAAGGCGCTGCTCGCCCGCGGCGCCAGCGTGCTCCTGCTGGACGCCGGTCTGGATTTGGAACCCGACCGCGCCCAGGTCGTCCGCCAACTGGCCGCCACCAAGCCATCGGAATGGCCGCCCGGACAGATGGCCAGATTGAAGGAGGGCATGGTCGCCGGTGCCAAGGGCGTGCCCCTCAAATTTGTTTTTGGCTCCGATTATCCGTATCGCGAAACCGAAACGCAAACGCCGTGGCAGGGACACGGGGTGGGCATCCGCCCGTCACTGGCGCTCGGCGGGCTCAGCACGGTCTGGGGCGCGGCCATGCTGCCGTATCGGGACGCGGACATCGCGGGCTGGCCAATCAAGAACGCGGCCCTGGAAAAGCATTATCGCGCCGCAGCTGAAATGGCCGGACTGTCCGGGCAACGGGATGATCTGGAGGAATTGTTTCCGTTGCATTGCGACCACCCATCCGCCATCCAGCCCAGCCGCCAAGCCGAACTGCTTTTAAGGAATCTACAACGGCACCGGGCCGGACTGCGTGAACGCGGCTGGCATTTCGGCCGCGCCCGCGTGGCCATCCGCGCCGCCGACAACCCGAAAGGCATCGGCTGCATCCGTTGCGGCTTCTGCCTGTACGGCTGTCCCTATGGCTGCATTTACAACAGCGCCGATACCGTGCAGGAATTGCGCGCGGATAAAAATTTCACGTATCAACGCGATGTCATCGTCACCACGTTGCGCGAGGATGCCGGCAAGGTCATCCTCCGGGGCCATCATCGCCGGACGCGCGAGCCGCTTTCATTTGAAGCCAGCCGCGCGTATCTGGCGGCGGGCGTGATTCCGACCGCGCAGATTCTATTGCGTTCGCAATCCGCCTACAACGAGCCCCTGCGTTTGCAGGACAGCCAGTATTTTCTTTTCCCGATCGTGCTGGCCCGCCGGACGCGCGGCGTCCAGACCGAACCGCTTTACACGTTGAGCCAGTTGTTCATAGAACTTTGCAACCCGCAAATCAGCCGTCACACCGTGCATCTCCAACTGTACACCTACAGCGAAATGGTCGGGCAGGCGGTGCGAAAAACCTTTGGCCCGTTGGCCGGACCGCTGGACCTTCTGGCCCGGCAATTGGAGGAGCGGCTGTTGATTGTGCAGGGATTCGTGCACTCGGACGACTCACCGTCCATGAACATGACTTTGAAACCCGCCGGCGCCAACGGGGGCGACTGCCTGCAGGTGACGGTGCAACCGAATCCCGAGGGTCGGCGAGTGGTGAAACGCGTGCTGCGCGAAATGCTCCGGCAGTCGCGGCGGCTGGGTGGAATGCCCTTGTTGCCGATGCTGCAAATGGCAGACCCGGGCCGGAGTTTTCATTCCGGCGGCTCGTTCCCGATGCGGGAAAAGCCGGGCGTCTTTGAAAGCGATTGCCTGGGCCGGCCGCAGGGCTGGACCCGCGTTCACGCCGTGGACGCAACCGTACTGCCGAGCGTGCCCGCGACGACGATTACTTTTTCCGTCATGGCCAACGCCCATCGCATCGGCTGGGAGTCCGCCGCGCTGGATTGAATTTTTTACGATAAATTGGCAGGGCCGCGCTGCCGCACGGCCATAAATATCGGCGGCGCGGCAGCACCGCCCTACCGCGGCAATGTGATATGAGCAACGCAACAAGCGAAAATTCATCGAAGCCCGTTTGCGCAATCACCGGCACCGGGGGGTTCGTCGGCGGTTATCTCAAGGATTATTTTGCCCGGCACGGTTGGGAAACTTTGGAACTGACCCGCCGGCCAAAACCCGGCACCCGGGCGGTGGCCTTTCAACTGGGCGCCGATATTTCTCCGGCGTCGCTTGCCGGAGTGACCGCGCTCGTGCATTGCGCCTACGATTTCCAGCCGTTGCACCGGGACGACATCCGCGCCGTGAATGTGGAGGGCACCCGAAAACTTCTCTCGTCCGCGCGCGCGGCGGGCATCGGAAAAATCGTCTGCCTTTCGTCCATCAGCGCCTACGACGGCTGCCGGTCGCTTTACGGCCGGGCGAAACTGGAGATTGAAAAAGTTGCGCTGGACCAGGGCGCGCTGGTGATCCGGCCTGGATTGGTTTATGGCGGCGGGCCAGGCGGAATGTTCGGCCGATTGGTCGGGCAGGTCCGCCAAGCCTCCGTGCTGCCGATTTTTGGCGACGGTTCCCAGATCCAATTTCTCGTTCACAACGAAGACCTGGCCGCGTATATCGAGAAATTCACCGCGGGAAAAACCCCGGCCGGGCCGCCGCTATTGACCGCCGCTCACGCCCAGCCGTGGCCGTTCAAACAATTGCTTTTGGAAATCGCCCGCGGGCTGGATAAAAGAATCAGGTTCATTCCGCTGCCGTGGCGGCTGGTGTGGGCCGGGTTGAAATCCGCCGAGACGTGCGGTTTGCGATTGAACTTCCGCAGCGACAGCCTGGTAAGCCTCATGCATCAAAATCCGAGCCCGGACTTTTCACCCAACGCCCAAGCCGGACTGGTCTGCCGTCCGTTTCAGGTTGAACAATTGGAGTTGTGACCAGGCTCAACCCGCCGGGGCGGGTGGTTTGCGCGAGATGGTTTTCAAGCCGAGCACGCTCATGAAGAAACTGGAAAAGACGGCTTGAACGCCGAGAATCATGAGTGTCGTCGCCGGAATCAGCCGCCGCAGATTGTCCTCCATGGAAGGCAGCACCCCATAGTGTGCTTGCTTCCAGATCCACAGCGCGTGAAGAAACAGGGCGGCGCCAGAGAATAATATCAACAGCCCGGCGACGATCCCTTTTTCGAGCGTGAAAACCTTGAAGACGCGCGTCAGTTTTGGATCGTCCGGCAACAGTCCTTCGGCAATGGCAAAAACCTTGGTGTAAAAGGCGAACGCCACGAGCTGAAAACCGACCACGATCGCCATGCACGCCATCGCGAGCGTGCCGACATTAAGTTCGATGCTGCCGACGCTGATGTCTTTGAACGACAGAACGGCGGCCAGCATGATTCCCCCCGCCGAAAGCACCAGTCCCGGCACCAGAAACAGCCACCGCGGCGAATAAATCAGCATGAAGCGCAGATGCCGCCAGCCATCACGCCACGGTTTCAAGTGCGGCGGTCGCGAGCGCCCATCCTTGTGCAACGTGATGGGCACCTCGGTGATTTTCAGTTTCTTGAGCGTGGCCTTGATGACCATTTCGGAGGCGAATTCCATGCCGGTGGTCTGCAATTCCATTTTTTCAAACGCTGACCGGGTGAAACCCCGCAGACCGCAATGAAAATCCCGCGCCGGACATTTGAAAAAAAGCTGGCCGATGGATGACAAAACCGGGTTGCCCAGCCAGCGGTTTTTCCAGGGCATTGCACCGGGCATGATTTTTCCGCCGCCGGATGGCAGACGGCAACCCATGACCAGGTCAAAGCCTGCCTGGAATTTTTTCACGAACCGGTCAACTTCGGAAAAATCATAGCTGTCGTCGGCGTCGCCCATGATGATCCACTGGCCGGCCGCGGCGCGGACGCCGCCGATGAGCGCACTGCCGTAGCCTTTTTCCCTGACGAGCACGAAACGCACGCCGGCTTTTTCGGCGATGGCCTGCGAACCGTCGGTGCTGCCGTTGTCGGCGATTAGAATTTCGCCGCGCACGCCTGAGCGCTGAAGACCAACCTTCGCCTTTTCGATGCAGTGAGCAAGCGTTTCCGCCTCGTTCAGACAGGGCATCAGAATGGTCAGTTCAACAGGTTCGGTCATGGCAAAAATCTACTTCAACGCCAGCCGGATTGGCGAGTACGGGTTTCGGCCCAATCCAATCAAAATGCATCAGGCATTGGCACGTTGAAAATGATTGCCTCGGCGGCGGCAAAGAATTCAGGCGATCCGGGCTGCAAACCCTTCAGCGGCGGCCTCCGAGTCAGACCGACATGGGATTATGATGGCGGGCGTTCTTCCAGCGTCGGTTGCCGGTCTTGATCTGAATCCAGCCGTTTACCGACCAGCTTTTCCAGTTCCAACAGGCGCAGATTGACGCTGTTGAGAATCAACCCCAGGCCCAGGCTGAAACAGGCCAGCACGATCAGGGATGCGGCCAGCATCGCGCTCGGCACCGCGTGGACGTATCGCTCGGTGATGTATTCGTAAACCGGGCGGGAACCGACAATGAGACCCAGAACCAGGAGCAGGAGGCTGCCGATGCCGAAAAAGGTCAGCGGCTTGTAGGATTTCATGATCAGGAAAAGCTTCAGGATGACGCGAAACCCGTCGGACACCGTGCTCAATTTGGAAAAGCTCCCCTCGGGCCGGGCGCGATAGGGCGCCGGCAATTCCTTGATGACCAGCCGGCGGTAAAGCGCCTGCAACGTGAGTTCGGTTTCCACATCAAATCCCCAGGCGGTGATGGGAATCTGCAACGCCGCCTCCCGGGTGAAAACGCGGTAGCCGGAAAAGATGTCCGAGACCTGGGATTGGAACATCCAATTGATGATGCCGCAAACCAGGCGGTTGCCGGCAACGTGCAGCGGGCGGAAGGATTTTTCGCCGTAGTTCGTGAGCCGCGTGGCCACGGTCATGTCAGCGTCGCCGCGCAAAACCGGCTCCAGCAATTTGTGGACGTGACCGGCGTCATAAGTGTCATCGCCGTCCACCATGACCAGAATGTCCTCCTGCACCTGGTCAAACATGCTCGCCACCACAAAACCTTTGCCCTGTCTTTTTTCGCGGCGCACGATGGCGCCGGCCTTTTTTGCGTTGGCGGCCGTGGCGTCCGTGCAATTGTTGTCATACACATAAATGCGCGCCTCGGGCAGGGCGCGGCGAAAATCTTCCACCACTTTCCCAATCGTCAATTCCTCCTGGTAACAGGGAATCAGGACGGCAATTGTCGGATTTTTTTGTGATAAATCATGCATAACTTTGACCGTCTGTCAGTCGGTTCACAGACGATTTGATTCAACCATCACTGGCGCAGTTTGACCAGACACCAGTCGGTGGGGCCATTGCCCGCCCGCAATTCCAAACTCAGGCGCTGGACCACCTCGCCGTTGTTCCGGACCAGCCATTCGTCCAAAGAAACATTCCAAACTTGTAACATAATACTCGAACTTACCAGCACGTATTTAATGCCGCGTTGTCGGATTGCTTCAGGCGTATCATCACAACAAACATGCAAAATACGGCGTGACCCAAACGGTTGCCAGAGCGTCGCCTCCGGATCGTCCCCGGTGACGAACCCCAGCGGATTGGCATCCGCGGGCAAAACCGCCCGGGCCGGTTCAAAAGCATCCACGCGCGCGCCATAGACGGAATAAACCGTTTTCACGCGGGTAAACCACCTGGCATCCGCTGCGTGCGGCTGGATGGTTTTCAACAGTGTCTGGACGGGAAACAACGGACGCGCCGGCGAGATGATCAACAGCCCGACCGCAACCGCAAAAACAGCAAACACCGAAACGCGCCACCAATGTTTCCCTATCAGCCGTTCATGTCCGTTGGCCGCCAGCAACGGTGGCAACAGCAGTAAATAATAGGGCATTGCAATACGGGCAATGGCATCGTTGTCAGCCTGTGTCATCAGGGCGCAAAACGAAATCACGGGCGCAAACCGCACGCACGCCCGCCAAGCCGAGCCATCGGGCTTTTCCAACACGACGGCGGGATTTTTGCGCCGTTCAAATTTTGCCGCAATCACACTGGCCAGCAGCAAAACACAAACTCCAAACCCCAGACCTGCGTTTTCCTCGATCTGCATTTCGTACAGGTGCAATTTGCCCCCCGGCAACTCAATGACTTGCGCCAGTTGTCCGGCCAGTTTCGATGGCAATATCCGATCGACACCTTGATTCCACCAGCCTGCCAGGGGAAAAATCGGCGGGACAAAATTTCGGATGGCGATTAATGCCGTACTGCCTCCGGATCGCAAAAAAACCGCGTTTTTCACGCTACTGCGCCCGACATGAAACCCTGACCAGTCACCGGAAAATTTTGCATTTAAAAACAGTGTGGGCAAAGCCGAGGCAAAAATGGCAATAAGGCAAACCGTCAAAGTCCGCAATGGCCAGCGAAAAATCAATTTAAGCGAAGGCAAAATGGCCACCGCCCACGGCAACAGCAACGGCAGGCTGCTCGTTTTAGCACTGGTCATGATGGCGGCGGCAAGGATGGACGCGAAAAGATCCCGCGCCGCACACGAGTTCTTTGCGCGCACCGCGAAGTCCACCGCCGCCAGCGCGAAGGGCACGCCGAACAAATCGTTGCCGATGCTTCCGGCTTGCAGCAAAAAGCCGTAGCCCGTCGGCGCAATCCACATCCAGTGCCACGCCACGCGCGGGCGCACACCCAGCCGTGCGAACACGCTGAATACCAGTCCGGGCAGCAGCAGAAATGATACGGTGTTGATGAGAAACAGCGGCCGGTCGGTTTTCAGCAACGCGATGAACGGCGCAGAAACCCATTCGATGCCACACGAGCGGTTGTTAAGGCGCGCAAAATCCGTATGAATCCAATGCCATTGGCCCGCCGCCAGCCAGTGCAACACGCGCGGAATGCGATACGCCAGCGCATCGTAATTGCTCGGCGCATATAAAACCCCGCCCAGCCCGGCCATCGCCGCCAAAATCAGGAAGGCGAGCGGAAAAGGCCGGTGAAACCGTCGTTGCAATTTCTTCCAGGAAAGATGCGGGGAAATTCGCCCGGAAGTTTGTCTCCACCAGACCGCGAACGCCATGCTTCCCAACAGCAGCGCGACCGCGTACCCGGAGGTGTTCAATTGATGCAACGCCGATAGTATCCAGCCGGCGCAATTGAGATACGCACAAAACCAAACCCAAAGGAGGACGGCCGTTGGCATGATGATCAACCGCGCAAGAAATTATACTTGAATATGCACCACAAAGCGCGGATGCCGTCGCGCCAGCCGATTTTTTTGCCTTCGGCGTAAGTTCGTCCGTAATAAGAAATGGCCACCTCGTAAATGCGCAAGTTCAACCGGGCCACTTTCGACACCACTTCCGGCTCAAAACCAAAGCGATTTTCCTCAATCTTGATTTTTTGAATGATTTCGTGTCGGAAAACCTTGTAGCAGGCTTCCATGTCGCTCAGGTTCAGATTGGTAGCCATGTTGGAAAAGGCCGTCAAAAGGTTGTTGCCCACCGAGTGCCAGTAATACAACACACGATGCGCGCCCGCGCCCAGAAACCGCGAGCCAAACACCACATCCGCCTTGTTCGTCAAAATCGGAATCAGCAACCGGTGATATTCCGACGGGTCGTATTCCAAATCGGCATCCTGGATCATCACAATGGCGGCCGATGCGTGGGCAAAACCCGTGCGCAAGGCCGCGCCCTTGCCCTGATTTTGTTCATGCCGCACCAGGGTCACCCGGGCATCGCCTTTCGTGGCCGACTGCAATTTTTCCCACGTGCCATCCGTGGAGGCGTCGTCCACGATGACCAGCTGTTGAACCGGACGCTGCGCCAGCACGACCTGGATGACTTCGGCCACCGTCGCCGCCTCGTTGTAAACCGGTATCACAACCGAAAGGCACGGTTCAATGTCGGCGTTGGATTTGATTTCGCTCATTTGGCAATTTACCCAAAGCGGTTCGGTTTCAAAGAGGCTGGCAAAAATCCCGCAGCGGTTCAATCCGCAAATTGCGCGGCGTGATAATCCGATGCGGGTTCTGGGAGCGCCGGCGTTCCCAAGAGGCGATGTCACGGCCATGATTATTGGCAAATTCGCTTTTCTTTCCCGGCGGCCCTTTTACGCTGTCGCCATGCCTTCATTCGACATTGTTTCCCAGGTCAACTCGATGGAAATTGAAAACGCCGCCAACCAGGCCAACAAGGAACTGGCCAACCGCTTCGACTTCAAGGGCACCAAGGCGGAAATTGTTCTCGAGAAAAACGAAATCAAGCTCTCCGCCGCGGACCAGTTCAAAATCAACGCACTCACGGAAATCGTCATGGGCCGGCTCGCCAAACGCAACATCAGCCTCAAGAGCGTGGAAAAAGCCGAGCCGGACATCTCGCCGCTCGGCCACGCGCGGCAGGTCATCAAAATCAAACAGGGCATTGAAACCACCGTCGCAAAGCAGGTCACCGGCTTCATCCGCGACGGCAAATTCAAGGTGACGACGCAGATTCAGGGCGACGCCATCCGCGTGACCGGCAAAAGCCGGGACGAATTGCAGACCGTCATCGCCGCCGTCCGCGCGAAGGATTTTCCCGTGCCGGTGCAGTTTGTGAATTTCCGGGATTAGCGGTCCCAACGGGACACTCGGCAACGGCACAGCTTCGACCATTCGATGTTCGACGTTGGATGTTGAATGTTCGATGTTTCCCCACCTCAAATCCCCACCACCTGCTGGTATTCCGGCACGAGGACTTCGGCCTTTGGCTTCATCGCGCGCAATGTTTCCGCGTGGGCCCGGCATTGTGCTTCTTCGCCATGGATACAGATGATTTTTTTGATGTCGCCGGAAATTCTTTCGACATATTGCTTCAATTCGCTCTTGTCCGCGTGCCCGGAATAGGTGTCGAGGGAAACAATTTTCGCGCGCACGTCCTGCGGTTCGCCGAAAATGTTCACCGGACTCTTGCCGGCCACGATTTGCGCGCCCAACGTGTTTTCCGCGCAGTAGCCGATGAACAATACCAGGTTGTTGGCATAACCAATGTGGTTTTTCAGGTGATGCCGGATGCGCCCGGCTTCGCACATGCCTGACGCGCTGATAATGACGGCGGGCTCCTTCAGGTCGTTGAGTTTCTTCGATTGCTCGGGCTCGCGGAGGTAGGTCAGGTTTGACATGCCGAAGGGGTTCGCCTTTTCGTGCAGGAATTGGTTGATGCTGTCGTTGAAACATTCCGGGTGCAGGCGGTAAATCTCCGTGGCGTTCACGCTCAACGGGCTGTCCACAAAAATCGGCGCGCGCGGCAGTTTCCCTGCCAGCGTGAGCTGGTTCAGCACATAAACAATCTGCTGCGT
>JBEKSU010000115.1:0-11350 GCA_049516755.1 Verrucomicrobiota bacterium
CAATGTGCATCCACCCCTGATCGCGTTCTTGAATATATTCAAGGTTCCAGTTTTGCCAGCCCCGGCGTTTGGCTTCAGTTGCCGCCACCATGGAGGCCACTTCTTTAACATAAATGACGCGCTCCGTTCCCGCCAAAGGAGAACCTTGATGGACGGTGACTTGAAAATGTGTGTCATCAACATTCTCAATGGAATAGTTGGGTGAGGTGGGAAGATTTTGATGAAAATCCTGATTGTAGGATTTCATATTGTGTGTCGCGCAACCAGCGGCCAAAACGACAAGGGTCACACTGGATAACAGCAGCCGGAGCGTCCGGCGGAGTTGATTTGTTTTCATGCAGTTAAATTAACCGATTCCGGCCGGCTGGCTATAAGGTGAACTCCCCATGCCGCGAGCGAGTCCAAATCCATCTCTGGGGTGAAGACCCCTGGGGAGAAGACCCCATGGCAACCGTGCAACGACGGGTTATCTTGCCGGCATGAATATATTATTACTCATAGTTGTATTGCTTCTCTTGTTCGGCGGCGGCGGGTTTTACTTTGGCGGTCCCGTCATTGGTGGCAGCGGGCTTGGCCTGATTCTGGCGATATGCCTGGTTGCCTATCTCCTGGGCGCATTCCGCACGAAGAACCCATAGGCTGGCGTGATAAGAGCGCGGCGAATGGCTAAAGGCCAAACTCCTTTTTGCCGCCAAGGCGCCAGGCACGCCAGGTTCTGAGCCACAGATTCATACGGCGCATAGCCGCGTGCCGGCCACGCCGCGATACGCGGATTTTCACGGATGTTTTTTATCCGTGTTTCATTTGTGTCCATCTGTGGCCCGAATTTTTTCTGGCGTTCTCCCTGTCTCGCCGAAGCCCCGCGTTACGGGACGTAGGCGGATGCGTCTTGGCGGTCAAATCCCCGCATTGCTGTCGCACGTCGAGCGCGGCCGCTGGCACTTGCCGTGAAGCTGGTTGACACCCCGGCCGCCGATGGACACACTTCGCCTCGCTTGCCAATGCCTGCTCCGCTTACAGACGAACTTTCCCGGAAAGAGCTGTTTATTACAGCCGTGGCGCAACTCTACTTGGGGCTCATTCGCCGCCACTGGGTGATCGCCGCGCTTCTGGTAATCACGTCCGCCACCATGGCAGGCCAGGCATTCTGGTTTGGAAAACTGCCGCAGCGTCTGGCTTACCTTGCCGCCATCGCGTTTTCCGCCTTTGTCTTGGATCTGCTTTATTTGCATCACCGTCCGTCTCCGTTGCCGGTGCGACGGCCCGGACTGGAATTGACCATCGCCGCCATATGCCTGCTCATTGCCTTTTCCTGGCTCTATGTTCATTTCAGCACTGTTCCGACCCGATCTCCAGGTTTGGTGACTGTTTTGTTCCGGCTGGCTGGTTTGCTGTGTGTTTTCAATATTCCGATTGCGCTTATGGACTTGCTGGCGCTCCGTTATCGCCTCGGGGCTTTGGGTTTTCGCTTTGCGGTCCGCGGCCATTTGGCGGTCCCGCTGATTCTATTATGCTTCTTCGGCCTGGGTCACTTGTCCGGAGCCGGTCTCACACTGGGGGAATTCATTCACGAGGAAGGTTCGCTTTGGCGGGCATTGCCCGCCGCAATCTTCATCTCGCCACTGCCCGAGGAGTTTTTCCGAATGACCTGGCAAACCCGGCTCGGCGCCGTTACGCGCAACGCCGCCTCCGCCTGGTTTCTGACCGCCGTCTTCTGGGCCTTTCTGCACGCTCCCGATTTTCACGCCGGTGCTGCCACCTGGACTCCGGCACTGATCGGATGCGCAAACCTGGTCCCGTTGGGGCTGCTCTGGGGGTATGTTTTGCATCGCACCCGGAGCCTGATCCCTTCGTTGGTCCTGCACAGCTTCAACTTTTCCGGGCTGCAAAACTTCTAATCCCTGAAAAGGGCGGCTCTGAATTTTGAAACAAACCGGTTTCAACTCAAAGGCCAGAAACTCTTTTTTTACCGCCAAGACGCCAAACGCGCAAAGGATTTGAGCGGCGAAGATGGAAGATCGAGGATCGATGATAGCGCGGAGGAAAAAGCCGTTTCCCCATCTTCCATTCTCCACCTGTCGCGCCGTAGCTTCCGAGCGAAGGCTGGTCCTCAATCCCCGCTTGGCGCAACCGCTCCATCCTCAATCATCCATTCTCGCTTGAAAAAACGTGGCGTTCTCCCTGTCCGCCATAGTCTCGGCGACGGCGGACGCGTCTTGGCGGTTCAGTCCCGGGAAATGACATGGAGCGTGCCGTTCGAATTCACCACCACGTCCAAACCGTTATATAGGTTGTCGGAGGAAATCACCTCGGCTGGATTCTTCTTTAATTTCTGGATTTGAGCCTGCAATTCCAAAGGATTGTTGAATTTTCTTTCCACAACAATCCGCGCGGCCACGTCCCGGCGCAAACGATTTTCCAGAAGAGCATAGTCCTTGTTGGCCTGATCCAGATTGGTCCTGGTCAGGGCGATTTGTCCCGTGAGCCCGGCCACCTGGTTGGTCAAATCCATGACGCGCCGGCCCAAGGTTTGATTTTCCGATTCCACCTCCGCGACCTGCCGGTTCAGGTTGGTGATTTGTTCCGTGTTGAGAGCAAGGGTGGATTCGGTTTCCATCAGCTGGTTTGAGAACGTCAATGACGCCGACCGGCTTTCGTCGAGGCGGTTGGACAAGGTGAGCATCGTTCCCGTGCAAAAGGCGACTTGCATCTGCGCCGAGTCCAGCCGGTTCGAAAAATCGGCAATCGCACCGGCATCAGTTGCATGCTGTGCGGTATCATCCCGTTTCGTCACGATAAGAGAGATGACCAACACGATGCAGGCCAATGCGAGGGCTGTGGGCAAATATTGTTTCATATGGCGAGCAGCGCGATCAAATGAAATTCGCGTCCACTCATCGCCGTAACCTTCGCAAAGGTGAAACCGCTTGGACAAGAATGGATTTGTTACGATTCCGTTACACCCGGACACAACACCAATTGCCCGGATTCACACGAATTGAATTGATGATTGCAACCTGACAGCCGGGCACAAGAAAAAGTTCACCACCAAGTTTTGAAAAAGAGAAATCCGAAACCCTGGCGTCCTCCCTGTCTCGCCGAAGGCTTCGGCGTAGGCGGGTGCGCCTTGGCAGTTACCGTTCACGGTCATTTCTTTGCCGTTCGCCGGCGTTTGGGCCGCAACACGTGTTTTATCGCCTCCAGCAACTCCCCGGGTAAAAATGGTTTTTGCAGCACCTCGCTTGCCCCGAGCCGCCGGGCAACCGACAACAGCGGCAGGGCCAATGCATCTCCCGACATCGCAATAATCGGAAAATCCGGAAATTGCTGCTTGAGCGCTTTTATCGTTTCCAGCCCCTCCCGGTTGGGCATGAACAGATCGACCAGCGCCAGATCCACCGGCGTGGAATGGTACTGCCGCATGCCTTCCAACCCATCGGCGGCCAGAACCACTTCGTGACCGGCTGATGCGAGGATTTCCTCGATGAGCATCCTCGTATCCGCCTCGTCATCCATGACCAATACTCGTGACATGTGCAGGGGGATTACCTTTCCCCCCAACTACCAAATACGGATGGAAATGCGAAATCTTTCAAGAAAGTGTTCAACTCAAGAGCGGATGGTGGCCGGCCCTGGATGTCATTGACAATCGTTAAAATGCCAATTGACAAAATCATCAATGCTTCCAAAAATATCAACAAGTTTGGCCTTTACGTTGAAGGGTGACAGCCAGACGAGCGAATCAACCAACCCATGAAACAAGACCAAGAATTATGAAACTGATCAAAGCTGCATCTCTGGCCCTGCTGGGTGTTCTGGCGATGGGCGCCTCCAGCGCCAAGGCGGTGCCAACGCAGGGGTTTTTAAAGTTGAACGTCAGCATGACCGTCCAAAGTCAGGCACTGATCGACACCAACAAGAACGGTGACGGCAAAACATATATTTCGACCACCCAGAAGCAGAAGGTCAACAACAAGATATTCCTGGCGTTGCTGGCGGAGATGTTTGACACAAATTGGGCCGCCGGAGCGCAATTGGGATATGATTTGAACAGGGATCAAATGATTGTGGCCGACAAAACCGGAACCAACGTCCTTTTCTACTGTGGTGACGGGGTGAGCAACGCAACCCGGCAAGCGTATGTAACCCTTGACTGGTTCAACCAGGACGGCCCGTACAGCGGGAAAAGTGTTGATGCCACCCCGGGTTCAGGCAATTTCACCGGATATTGGCAGGGGAAGATCGAGATCTATTACGATAATTTCAGTGATGCATCCGTTTTTACCGACCTTCAAGGAGATGGCTTGAATGTTGAAAAATACTCTGAAAATCACACTACCACCAGCAGCACTGTAAGCCGGGATGAAACCTTCACCCCGTTTAGCATAGGATCAGCCGGCGGCAAGGATGCCATCATGACCGGCAAGGTGACCGCCAAGGGGAAGGTTACTTCCAACGCGCCGTAGGTGCTTGAGTGAAGGCAATCGGTTTCTGAGATTGACACATTGGGGGCATTCCGCCGAATGCCCCCATGCTCCGCTCTTTCCTGCAAGCCGGGCTCCCGCGGTTGCTCGGCTTTGACGCGGCAAGCCGGCGTGCCAGGCCGTCGTCGCCGAAAACTTGATACCACCCTCGTTCCGCATCGCGGGACATCGGCGAACAAGTGCCCGGCAGCTGCTGTCCGGTAAAAGCCTTTGTTGAAAACCGCCGTTGTGTTTTGGCGGCCGGGTTCCGCGAGATCCAAACTTTTCCATCGGTCAGGGACATGTAAAACCCGTTGCTCCGGAAGAATCACGATCGCGTGTCTGGCGTCTGCCGGTAATGGTCGGCGGCGGGTTGCCCCACCGGACGGGTCGGTCGTCCGCATCAAAGAATATGCTCGAGAGTTTCTCCGACTGTCTTGACGCAGCCTTTGCAGGTCTTGTTTTGAAGGTCGTTCTCCTTGAAGTAGCGCTGCCCTTCCGGGGTGTTCAGGTCGCAGCCATTCAGCAGGGTGCGGCAGATGCTAGTGCCGTGCTTGGATTCAAATTGCCACAGGAGTTCCCGCACTTTCCGGTACGTTTCCTCGGCGAGCGTTTTGTCCTGCCCCTCGCCGCGTCCGTGCTTGAGTCCAATCGCGATTATTCCGCCAGTGACGGCTCCGCACGTGCCTTGCTTTCTCGCCATGCCGGCCCCGAACCCGCTGGCCAGTCTGAGGGCTGTGTCCTTGTCAAAACGGAGATCATCGCAGAACGAGTACAGAACGGCTTGCGCACAGTTGTACCCGGCGAGGAACTTCTCCACGGCAATATCGCTTCTGGTTTTCATAGGTTTTCTCCCGGTGAACGGGCCAAAAATGAGCCGGAACCGCCGGATGTCAAGCCCGCACCTCCGCCTCTCCCGCCGTCGCTGCGTTTTGGCGTAACAAGTCGACGCAGCAAGAGCGCGGTGTCTGGCGGCCTGTTCGCGATGACATCGGAGCTGCCGCGACCGGCGGTGCTGAAAATAATTTACATCGTCGGCTTGAAGATCCCGATGGCCGCGCCTTGCGGGTCAACCAGAACGGCGATGCGTCCCACGCCCGGCACGTCAAACGGCTCCATCACGATTTTACCGCGGAGCCTGGCCGCTTTTTTGGCCGTGGCATCCACGTTATCAACGAAGACATAGGGGATCCATTGCGCGGGACAGGCCGGTTTCGGACATTTCATCAGGCCGCCAGCCATGTCCCTGCCTTTCTTGAAGAGTGTGTAGTCGACGCCCTTGCCGAAAGGCTGGGTCTTCCAGCCGAGCAACCGGGTGTAAAATTTTTTGGCCTCAGCCACGTTGGTGGTGACGAGTTCGTTCCAGCCGAATCGGCCGGGTTTGGGGCGGTATTTTTCCTTGCTCATATTTTACGGCGACGTGATCAACAAACGGACAAAGAGCGCCGGCAGACCTGACGGCACCGTGGCTTTCAGCGTCTGCGTCGTTGTAGTAACCGATTCGATGGTCGTGGTCACAGGGGTCCAGTTCGGGGTCGCCAGGTTCGTCGAGGATTGTACGATGTAGCTGGTGCCGGTCACGTAGCCCGGCTGGGTGAAACGGAAGACCATCTGGCCATTTTCCGGAACCAGCTTCGGCAGGGCGCTGGTGTCAGATATTGTTGGCGACAGACCGAGGGCGTATTCCACGTAATTGACGATGCCATCGCCGTCGGGATCAGCATTGGCTGCGGCATTGGTGCCAGTAAGTCCGGCGGCGGCCGCCCACGCTGCGAACGATTGGGTCACCACGAGCGAAGCGGGCTGCGAGAGGGTGAGAAGCGGGGCGCTTTTGGCGACGAGCCCTTTTGTGGTCGTGTTGTAGGCGTCGAGCGAGTTGGAAACCATGACCGAGTAATGGCCGGCGTCGCCGGGCATTACGGTGTGCAGGAGGGGCGTGGCGGTGGTGGCACCGAGGACGAGTGTGCCGTCGGCCTGGGGGCCATTGGTCAGGACGAGGCCTTCGCGATACCAGCTAAAGGTCGGGTTGGACACCGGCGACACACCGCTCGTGCCCACGGGCTGTACGCTGAATGTCGCATCACCTCCGGCCCCCGTGGTCTGGCTCTGCGGTTGTGATTGGAGGGCGAGAGCATTGTAGGTTGTGAACGTTGCGATGTTGTTCGTGCCCGAGAGCTGCGCGTCATAAACGTTGTAGAGCCGGAGGATGCTGTAGCTGCCGCTGCCGTTGTTGATTGAGACGTTGTTCAACCGCAGGCCGGAGATAAACGCGTTGGTCGGGCTGGCCAGGGGCAGCCCCCAGATGATGCTGCCGCCGGTGGCGCCCGTCGCCGTGAGGCCGTCAATGGTGATGTTCTTCCAGAAACAGAGCGTCGAACTCGTCAGCGAGTCGGGCGGGGTCGCGTTGTAGGTCGTCGGGGAGATTGTGCCGGTAATGCCGGTGTTGCCCGGATTGCCAATCTCGCGGTAATAAGAATAGAAAACGATGGGATAAGTGACGTTGGTCATATGAACGTCCAGATAGTAGATATTCCGCACCATCCCGCCTTGTGTGGCGTCGGCTTTGAGACGAAAACCGTTATCGGTTCCGGTCATTGAACAATGAGCAACCAGCATGTCGTCCAGGCCGTCGTTGGTCTGGCCGCCGACGGAGATGCCGTGCCCGGTGCCGATGGTGCAGTTCACAATGACGATGTTGTGGCAGAAAATGCTCTGGGGTTTGACGGCAACATCGTCATCGCCGACAGAGAGCGTGGTGTTTTCAATCAAGATATTGCTCCCGGAGGGGTCGATGGCGTCGGTGTTCGCGGGGTTCGTGCCGGACGCGGTGATGGTGGCATGATCGATGGTGACGTTCGTGCATGCGCTCGGGACGAGGTGGAACATCGGGGAATTGTGCAGGGTCACGTCATGGACATAGAGCGTTTTGCAATTGCTCAGTTGGATGAGATAAGGGCGGTGGGGCATGCCCGAATTGGCATTAAACGCGTTCCACCAGGCCTGGCCATTGCCATCGATCGTGCCTGTGCCGCCGATTTCAATGTTCGTCGCGCTACTGGCGGTGAGCCAATTGTCATAGCGGCCATCGCTCCCCAGGGGATATTGGCCGTAGGGCAGCGGCTGGAGGGTCGCTCCCGATTCGACCTCGAGTTTGACATTGCTCAGGAGGGTGAGCTGGCCGCAGACAAAAGGCAGTGTTGCCGCGGGCACCCTGACGACGCCGCCCCCGGCGGCGTTGGCGGCGTTGATCGCGGCCTGGACGGCGGAAGCGTTATCAATCGGTGTGCCATTGCTGTTCGTGCCGGCCACCGCGCCGTAGGCGGTGATGTCGAAGATGGTGGCGGGAATGGACGGCTTGGTGGTAAGAATTGCCAGCAGGCTGTTGGTGGAGCCGGTGACATCGGAGACCACAACCTTGTAAGCGCCGACGCTGGCCACGGTTGGATTGGTAACGGTATAAGTGGCGGTGTTGGCGCCGGGTATGGCGGTGCCGTTATACTGCCATTGGTACGTCACGGTTCCGGTGCCGGTGGCGGCGACCGTGAACGTCGCGTCGGAACCGGCACTGGTGGAAAGGCTGTTGGGTTGCGTTCCAATTACCGGCATTGCCAGGGCCGGAGTGGAATCAAGAGCAACTGCACAGATCAAGATCAAGGCCAACAGAGGGGCAATGGGCTGGATAAACTGGAATAATTCGACCGGATTTTGGGCGCCTTTCACGGGCTTTATTGTATCCACTCAAGGAAGTGAAGTCAAGCGCAAGCCGGTCTGGCGCGGGACTTTGCGTGTTTTGCAGCCAAACCCCGCTGTTCCGCCCGCATGCCTGCCGGGTTGGAAGCAGGGACAACCTGCCGGGAGGCCCGACCAGAGAAAACGAGTCCACAACCGCCGATTCCGCCATGCGGAACCTTCAACCGCGAACTGGAAACGGTTCCTCCCGACAAACCGTCGCGTGGAATCGGGTTTAGTCGACGTGGCCGCGACGAAGGCCTTCGGATAAATCGGCGCTTTCCTTGATGACACGATGCTCGAACATCGTTGATTCGAGAAGTTCCTGGACAAACTTTTTGGATTCTTCCGGAATGGTGTTGGTGGGCTGGTGAGGATTAATCCGTACATGGATGAGCCAGCCGCAATCCTTGTGGTTCGGGAAAAAATATTGGCCCCGCAAGTCCTCGTTTGGGTAAACATCAAACCAGGTTCCCACGGTGTAGTTCAGGTTCCAATAAAAGTACTTGATCACAAACGGCTGATATCCGTCGAACATCTTCCGGTCTTTGGTTTGGGTGGTTGTTTGCCGGTGCTTGGCCAGATGACCTTTGATGCGCTTGAGCAGCACGGGTTCATCCTTTTTCAGGCATTTCAATCCGTAAATGGCAACCGGTTGCATAAGTTTCAAGGTTTATGACTGGCGATTTCAATACGAGTTGGATTGGCAGATGGCGGCGGTTCCGGAACGCGGATAAATAGCGTCCAGGCAAACAACGGCGGAACCGGTTGTAACAGAACCGGCCTCGCGGCAAATAGCGACCATGTCAGTGGCGTTCTCATATTTCTGATCCACTTTCCCAATTCGGCCCCGGAATCAGCCGGGACTTTTGCCAACATTGATGATTTTTTACCCTAAAAGGGCCGAAACAAAAGGATTTGGGGATGAATTGCCGGTTTAAAGGGGTGAATTGCCTCCAGGAAGGGGCGAAACGCACGTGGTTTACCCGAATGTCACCGTTTTGTTTCCGGTCCGCCTTTGACGAATTTTAGAAATGATGGTTTGATGCGTTCGTAACTCATAGAAAACCGCAAACATGCCTCACAGGCGCTGGTAATTCCTTCACCAGCGCCTTCTTTTGTTCAAATGAGTTGGTTTTGGCATTGACACGCCTGGCACCCTCGGCCGTATGCCGGCCAAACCAGCGGGCGTCGCGGCGAGATGCCCCGGCCACGAACAATGAATTTACCAACGAAGATGTGGAGCAGTATTATTCCCCCAGAAGTTGTTTCAGCATCGGCTCGGTGGCGTTCGCCCAAATCCGGTAACCGGCTTCGTTCGGATGCAGATAGTCGGGCATGATGGATGGGGAGATGGAGCCGTCGTTCTCAAGGTACCGGGAACCGAAGTCGAGATAGAAAACATGGCTGCCATCGTCGAGCCGGGCGAGCGCCTGGTTGACCTGGAGAATCTTGCCGCGCTGCGGGCTGAAGGTCTTGCCCCGCGGGAAGATGCCCAGCAGCAGGATCTTCGTATCCGGCTGCCGCGTGTGGATTTGTTGCACGATGGCGGTGACGCCCGCCAGGATGTCAGCCTCGGTGTTGTCGTCGTTTTTGGAATTGTTGGTGCCGATCATGACAACGGCGACCCGGGCCTTGATGCCGTCGAGCTGGCCATGCTCTAGGCGCCAGAGGACATGCTGGGTGCGGTCGCCGCTGACTCCGAAATTGATGGCCTTGCGCCGGCCGTAAAATTCCCGCCACACATTCATGCCCTTATCTTCCCAGTGCTGGGTGATGGAGTCGCCGATGAATTCAATGTCGTAGTTGCCGGGCGCCTCCTTGGCGCGCTGCAGCACGAGGGACTGGCGGTTGGCGTTCTTATCAGTGCGCGGCTCGGGAATGATGGCGGTGTTTTGGTGGATGTCCGGCGCGGTATTGGTCGTGGTGACGGCGGGGGCATTGGTTTGTGCCGCCACGGTCAGTTGCCCCGCGAGCACCGCCATCGTGATGGCGGCAGCGGAGCCAAGTCTGGGAAATTTCATGCGCGGAAAAGTGACAATTGCGCCGGGTGGCGTCAATCTCCGGGTTGGAAAATCCAGCCAAAAACATGGCCGGGCGCGCTGCGCCGTCCCAATTTCAGGGGGATCGGCAGCCGCGCCCCGCAATACCGGACGCAATTTCATCGGGGCGGTCCGTGCCGGTTGCAAATCTTCCGGCAGGCAAAGGCCCCTGCAATCACGTCTTGACGGGACGATAGGTTTAAAGAATGTTCCCTCGCTGAATATGAGGTTTTAGCATGTATTTAATCAGGACATATCATGATTGAAATTTATCGGATGTCGGGGAGGGTGGTGCTGGTCGCGGCGATATTGGCAGCGACCGGTCCGCTGGTTTTTGCGCAAACGATCATCAGGAATTTTCCGGGCATCAATCTGGGTAACACCACCGGCTTGGGGACCGGAGCGACCCCGCCGGACACGATGGGTGCGGCCGGCACGAACCAGTTTGTGGAGTTCATCAACGGCGCCTTCGCCGTTTACAGCAAAGCCGGCGTCCGGTTGTCATTGGTCTCGGACATCACGTTTTGGGAAAACGCGGGCATCAGCTCTTCGACGATTGCCGCCGGGCTGACGGATACGCGAATCATCTATGATGCCGGCAGCGGCCGGTGGTTTGCCACCGAGTTGACCCTGGACAACACCAGCAACCGCGTGTTGGTGGCGCGTTCGGATTCGGCTGATCCCGGCGGCACCTGGAAGGCGCTGAGTTTTGTCGGCAATTCCGGCGCCGCCGATTTCGACACGCTGGGAGTGGATGCCATCGGGGTATACATCGGCGTGAACAATTTTACCGGCGGCGGCGCTTTTACCGGGGTCTCGTTTTTTTCGATTCCCAAATCAGATTTGGCCGCCAGCACGCCGACGCTCGCCAACATGACCCGGTTTGACAACCTGAACGCCAGGACCTACGGATTCGCCCTGCAGGGTGTATGCAATCCGACCAATGGGCCGGGCCATGGCGTGATCATTGCGATTGACGACGCCGCATTCAAATTCATCGACCGCACCACGGTCAACAGTCCGGGGTCAGCGGGCGCGACGCTTTCTTCCCGGGTGCGCATCAGCAACACTTACGATGCGACCCCCAATCCGGCCGCCCAGCCCAGCGGCCAGACG
>JBEKSU010000116.1:0-11241 GCA_049516755.1 Verrucomicrobiota bacterium
AGAACTTGCTGGCGGTTGGCTTGTGTCGAGTTTGATTATTCATGCCTTACCTTGTGGCAAGGCCCAAACCTGCAAGCCAACCTTTTTTACACCTCAACCCTCAACCCTGTGAGTCAGCAGTGGACGCGTTTTCCAGAACAATGTTCCCGTTCTTATCAATTACAGCGAATTCTTCGTCGGACAAACCATACGACACCAATTGGTATCCTTTGCCCCCATCTTGTTTCGCATAGGATGTGCCAAATTCGTTGTCTATCAAACTGAGCATGTCATCAGACGTAATTTTCGTTTTTACGAGCTTGGCATTACTTTCCGTCACAACGGTTGCTTTGAGAACTACTGACTCGTAACCTGAAGGCAATTTAGCACTTGCATTCAAGACAAACGCGGCTGATGCGGCTAGAATTATTAATTTTGTTGGTTTCATGTTGTTCCTCTCTTTGATTTTGCAGTTTCTCGTTTGGTTGCTTGTTTAACCTGTTGAGTCATTCCTTTCCGGCTTGTAAGCCGAACTTAGGGACTACTTTAGAATTATAGGCGAATTTGTCAACCTGGATTTTGATGATATTTGAGGCGGGTTTGAAGAGGCGGACGCAGTGTTTTGGCCGGTTATGGCATCAAATTTTGGCTTGGGAGGATGCTGGGCGGAACGATTTGGCGGTTGCGAGTTCGTCCCGACACTGCCTCGGGAACGAAGATTTCGTTTCGATTTGGGCCGGGGCGCCGGAACTGGTGGAACGCGTGGGCTGGTTTGCAAAGCAGCTGACGTTGGCGGTGAAATTTTTGTGAATCAAAAACGGGATTCCACCGCTTCAATTATTGATTGGGCGGTGCCGGTGAATTTTGGTTCCCGGCGTTTTTTTGCATTCGCGCCTGTCGACGGGCCTCGCGTTCGGCTGGAGTGATTGACTGGTCGGCGTCGAAGATACTGGGCAGGGAAAGAAAATGGGCGGCTTCGAGCAGGGCGGCCTTTTCTTCGGGGTCGCCATCGTTGGCTGCCAGCTTTTTCAAAACCGGGATGGCGTTGGTGTTGCCAAACTGTTCGGCGGCATCAATGGCTGCGTCCCGGATTTCTTTTTCCGGGGAACTTAGGTCGGCCAGGATGTTGGAGAGGGACTGTGGGTCATCATTCATGGACCACTGCTGGAGGCGGTCCGTCTCGGCGTCAATGGCCGCCTGGCGCTGTTCGGGTGTCAGGGTATTGGTGACCACGGGCGCGGCGGCGACGGGTGCGGGTGCGGGCGCAGATGGCGGTACATTTGCGATGGGGGGAGCCATATGAGGCGTGGTGGACTTGGCTTCGGTAATGGCGATTGGAGCCGCCGCCGGCGGAGGCGCCCCTTGATGTTTAATCAAATAAATGCCAGTCACGGCGGCCAATCCGGCCAGCAGGATGATGGCGACGACTTTAGGCCTCATATTTTCTCGAATCCTTTTAACAAAGTAAAAAACCGATCCAAAACAGCGTCAAGCCATTTTGGATCGGTCTGAATGCTGCCAAAACTGTGATTAATAAGTTACGCCGCTGCCGCTGGCGCTGCCGGAAGCACTGCCGCTCACGGGCATGATTTCGTCCACATCAGAGACGTAAGACAGGCCGCCAAGGTTTTTAGAACTGAATTTTGAAGACTGTTTGTAGAGGTCGCTGACAACAGCCGAATCACTTTCATTATAGGTATAAGTGCCGGTGAGGTTAAACGCGAAGGTATTGTCATCTAGAAATTCGAGGTCACGATCGCTGGCAAAATCAAGAGTGACTACGCCCACCTCGGAATATGTCCCTTTAGTCGTGGGAAAATCGCCTGTTGACGTGTCAAGAGTGTCGGACATGGTGACATGAAAATAACCACCCAAAGACAGGTTGGTTATTACTACGCCATTATTGATTGCGTAAACATCGGCTCCGGGGCCAATGGCCAGAATGATGCCCTTGGCGTAACCCAACTGACTTATGATTTGTTTGGAAGTGGCGGTTCTTGTTGATATCTTGCCCTTGCTATCGACATAAGTGAAAGTCCCCTTGACAGTTATTGGAACATAAAGGTTGCCATCAATGACCAGGGTTGATTTTGCCTGAGCTTGGCCGGTAGCGAAAATCATCGCTCCCACGGCCAATGCGCACATAAGTATTTTGGTTAATTTCATAGCGTTTTTTGTTGTTGTTTAGTTAAGTTTTAACGTCCACCAACTTTTCCTATTCAGCTTAAAATAAGCTGAATTTGAAAGAGACTTTATGATGATGGCCAGTTTTGTCAACAAGGAATTTAACGTTCCAATAAACGGATTTGGCGGAGATGAAAGGCCTGTATTCAAGTGTTTGCGGAGGGCTTTTTCGCGCGTGTAATCCAGGTTAAAAAAGCAAGGCCCGACACGGATTTCCGCATCGAGCCGGCTTGAAATCAAATATCACGAAGTTTACCCGGGGGGAAGGCGAAGGCCTTTCCATTTTCCGGCGCCGGTCACGCGACCGGTTATGATGGTCCAAGTGCCGTCCACAGTGCCGTCCCCGCTTACACTCGCTTTATCCGAGACGGCCGTGCTGCCCGTGTTGGAATTCCAGCTTTCGTTCATTTTTAACGTATCGAGTCCTTGCAAAGTCAAGGCGGTATAGACGGAAGGATCGGCATCGTGGAAGCGAATTTTGTCAGGTTCATATGTTTTTTGGTTAACGAACCTTTTGTTCTGTGGTATTTCTGTGGCATTGATTCAGCTTGAAGGCTGAATTCCCAATGAAATCTAATGTGGCGCGGGGCATAATCAACGGGAAATCAAGCCCGGCGGTCAATTTTTAGAGCAACTAAGACGATATATTCCATTCGCTTGCAGGAAACTTTTCTTGACTGCCAGCCGGAATCCGATTGTGAAGATCGTCGCTGGTTTGCGGTTGAAAATTACCGCGCTTTTGCGCTTAATCCTTGGCTGAAATCATGAAAGCACCAATGGACACCAAAAACCGCTTCGTCATCATCATGGCCGGCGGGCGCGGCGAACGGTTCTGGCCGGTCAGCCGCGAGAAAATGCCCAAGCAACTGCTCACGCTGCTGGGCAAACGCTCGTTTCTCCAGCAGGCCGTGGACCGCGTGCTACCGCTGGTTCCGGCGAAAAATATTTTCGTCATCACCAACGAGCTGCAATGGCCGGAGGTCCGCAAACAGCTTCCCAAAATCCCCAAACAGAATCTGATTGCCGAGCCCATCGGCCGCGACACCTGCGCCGCCGTTACCCTCGGCGCCGCCCTCGTAGGCGCGCGTTCCACCACCGGCGTCATGGCGGTTTTGCCCGCCGACCACGTCATCCCCGACGAAAAGAAATTCCAGCAGGTTTTGAATGACTCCTTTGACCTCGCCAGCCGCGGCCGGGCGATCGTGACCATCGGCATCAAGCCGACCGAGCCGGCGACGGGTTACGGTTACATTCACGTCGGCGAGGCGCTGCCGCCGCCGTCGGGTGCGAAGAAATACAAGACCACGTTTTTCCGGGCGGAGCAATTTGTCGAGAAGCCGCATTATGATCGCGCGCTCGAATACCTCAACAGCGGACGTTACCGCTGGAACGCGGGCATGTTTGTCTGGTCGTTTGTGACCATCACGGAAGGTTTGCAGAAGCATCAGCCGGAAATGTACGCCGCCTGCCAGCGCTGGTTCAAAGTAGCCAATAATTCCGCCAAACTCGCGAAGGTGCTGGCGAAGGAATATCCGGACATCAAAAAAATCTCGATCGATTACGCGCTGATGGAGCACGCGCAAAATGTCATCGTGGCCGACGGCGCGTTTGAGTGGGACGATCTCGGCTCGTGGACGGCGCTGGCGCGGCATCTCAAGGCGGACCCGGAAGGCAATTGCGCCGTGGCGGATTTCATCCACGTGGACGCGGCGCGGAACATCATCTTCGATGCGCGCATAAAAAATCGCACACCCATCGCCGTGGTCGGCCTGCGCGATTCCATTCTGGTGCAGACCGACGACGCCGTGCTGCTGGCGCACAAAAGCCAGGCGCAAAAGGTCAAGGAGCTGGTCAGGAAACTCGGCGAGGACGCGAAGTTGAAAAAACTCGTGTAGCTGCGTATAAAAGCGAGGTCAGTCATCCGGTAAGCCCGGAAAATTCGCATTTTGCCAAATGCGGGTAGGGGAATTTTGCTGAGAGCGCATCCACACACTGTTCTTGGTTTCCTGAAATCAGCGATTCCTCATAAATTCCAAACTCGTCCCCACAGACAAGTACAATGTTTATATGTGCCCCCTGGATGTTTTATTGAGATATGAGCTTTATGGTTAGATCTTTTCGATTATCATAGTGGCCAGTGGAGGAATTTCCTTGGTATACAGTTTTGAGGTCACTCTGTTTGGAATTTGATAACTTCATGCTAAGGAGCAAGCCACGTTTCTGGTCAAATTCATAAGTTGCGTGGACACTTTCATTTATTTCGGGAAAAATCACATTGTTTCGCTGTCCTTGTTGGTCAATAAACCCGCCTAAATCTTTTTCATAATCCGATTCATAAAGTGCAAAGCAAGTTGCCTGACCGTTTGTTGCAAATTGGTCCGGTTGGCGCGTAAAGACCCAGGGTTGCACAATGGCATCGGACAAAGTCATCCCGCCTTCAATATCCTTGGTTATATTATTTGTCCAAGACTCTTGGATGGATAAAGGGCGCTTGGGAAACTCAATATAAAAAAGTCCCATCCCATATTTTAGGTTGTTTTCCCAAGTCTCAATAAACGGTAAATCCCCGTCTATTTTCTTGATGTGGCCCGTTGGGTCAAAGTCGAAATACCCACTCAGCAAGAAAGGGTATATCGACTGTTTCATCGTCTGCATCTGCGACCCGCCGATTTTTTTTGCCGTGTCAACCACCACAATACCATTATGCTTCGTGACAATATCCAACCCGCGGGTTATATTCTCAATTTCTCCATTTGGAGATTGTGTCTGACTATCTGACTCAAAATCAAACGGAACAAAATTAACGGTGGTTGTTCCATCCTGATTTGTTTTTGTACCTGTTAATTTAATTTTGTAGCGGAAATCAGACGTCCCTCGCGTCATGGAAGTACGTTGTCCTGCTTGAACATCTGAGGTGTCCGTGTTTTTAATTTCAACGGCATAAACAAGTGGATGATTCAAAGAAAACCGGAACTGAAAAAGCTGGCTTGAATCTGGGTTGATTGATGGTTCAGCGTCCAAAGGAACGGCTCCAAACCAAATTAGTCCCAGAATGGAAAATATAATATTTCGCATGTTTGAGATAGTGCCTTGTAATGCATCTGTATTACAGAAAAAATTCGTTCCAATGTTTGCTCTCGAGGCGATGCGTGAAATGGTTGCTCTGATGTTCAAACTCCAGGCACAGGCGCGGAACCAAGAGTCGCGAAACGCGCCCCATTTTACCGCTGTTCAACCGCTGGCATTCTGCTATAGTCGTCTGTCACGGATAACAATTTATGCAGCACATTAGAAACATCGCCATCATCGCGCACGTGGATCACGGCAAGACAACGCTCGTGGATTGCCTGCTCAAGCAGTCGGGCACCTTCCGCGCCAACCAGCATGAATCCACCGACGAACGCCTGAAGGATTCCATGGATTTGGAAAAGGAAAAGGGCATCACCATCCGCGCCAAGAACGCCGCGTTCAAATACAAGATTTACCACGTCAACATCGTGGACACCCCCGGCCACGCCGATTTCGGCGGCGAGGTCGAGCGCATTATGAACATGATTGACGGCGTGCTGCTGGTGGTGGACGCCGCTGATGGCCCGCAGGCGCAAACCCGCTTCGTGCTGCGCAAGGCGCTCGAAGCCGGCGCCAAGCCGATTGTGGTCATCAACAAGATTGACCGCGAGAATGCGAATCCCAAAAAAGTGCTGGATCAGGTGTTCGAGCTGTTCATTTCGCTCAACGCCACGGACGAGCAACTGGATTTTCCGTTTATCTATTGCTCGGCCAAGGATGGTTATGCCAAGACGGAACTGGAACATGTTTCCGGCACAATGGAACCGCTCTTTGACGCCATCATCAAGCACATCCCGCCGCCGCACGCCAAGGCGAGCGACGGTTTCCAGGTGCTCGTCGCCAACCTCGATTACAGCGATTACCTCGGGCGCATCGCCTTCGGCAAAATCATGGCCGGCAAGGTGAAAATGGGCGAGACGGCCTGCTGCCTGCACGGCCACGGCAAGATTACCCAGGGCAAAATCACGATGATTTACCAGTTTGAAGGCTTGAAACGCATCGAAGTGCAGGAGGCGCACGCGGGCGACATCGTCGGCATCACCGGTTTTGAGGACGTGTTTATCGGCGAAACCCTCGCGGACAAGCCGGAACGCGGAGCGTTGCCTTACATTCCGATTGATCCGCCGACGATTCAGATGGAATTTGCCGTGAACGACAGTCCGCTCGCCGGCCAGGACGGCAAGCTGGTCACGGCCCGGCACATTTGGGAGCGGCTGCAAAAGGAAATCCGCACGAATGTCGCGTTGCGCATCAAGCAGACCGCCGATCCGAAAATATTCGAAGTCGAGGGCCGCGGCGAAATGCAAATTGCCATTCTGGTCGAACAAATGCGGCGCGAAGGCTACGAAGTTTTGGTTTCGCGCCCCGAAGTGCTCTACAAAAAGGATGCCAACGGCAACATGCTGGAGCCGATTGAACGGTTGTTCCTCGAAATTCCGCAGGAATTCATGGGTGCCATCATGGAAAATCTTTCCGGCCGCAAGGCCGAAATCACCACCATGAACCATCACGCCGACCAGGTGACCATCGAGGCGCTGATTCCCATGCGCGGCCTGATTGGGTTTGAAACCGATCTGGTGAACCAGACGCGCGGCCTTGGCGTGATGAGCCATCTTTTCCACGAATATGGCCCTGATCGCGGGGAAATCGCCGCGCGCAAGAACGGTTCGCTCGTCAGCATGGAAAACGGCCAGGCGATGGCCTACGCCCTGAACATGATTCAGGAACGCGGCCGCCTGATGGTGGAACCGGGCGACGCCGTTTACGCTGGCATGATTGTGGGCGAAAACGCCCGCGAAAACGACATTCCGGTGAACCCCTGCAAAGCGAAACGGCTGACCAACATGCGGTCGGTGGGCGACGGCAAGGGCATCCAGCTCTCCGCGCCGTTGAAGTTGAGCCTCGAACGCGCGCTGGAATACATTGACGTGGACGAATACGTGGAAGCGACGCCGAAAAATCTGCGGTTGCGGAAGAAGATTTTGAATGAAACGGCCAGAAAACGCTCCGAGAAAACCCGTTCCATCAAAATTTTGTCCGAATAGCCAGACACACTAAGTCTGCGGCCTGCCTATCGCCAAGGTAGGGCGGCGCTGCCGCACCGCCTGGCCGAGCGGCAGCTCGGCCCTACCGGTTCTTGGGCGGGGTGAGGAGGCCGATTTGCACCCCCTTCCATCACCAGCCGATTTCGGCTTTCCAATTCCGTGGCCTCGAAGTATCCTGCTTATCTGAAACATCATGCCCAGTGTTTTCATCAAAACCTACGGCTGCCAGATGAATGAGCGCGACAGCGAGGCCGTAGCCGCCCAGCTCGTGGCCAAGGGTTACACGCTGGCGCCGTCCGAGGCGGCGGCGGACGTGATTTTGCTGAACACCTGCAGCGTGCGCGACTTCGCGGAGAAAAAAGCCGTCGGCAAAATGCAAAACCTCGCGGCGGATGTGCGCAAGCACCGGCCGGACGTCGTGCTCGGTTTTCTCGGTTGCATGGCGCAAAGCCGCGGACAGGAATTGATTGATAAACTGCCGGACGTGGACCTCGTCCTGGGCACGCAAAAATTTCATCACGCGGCGGAGTACCTCGACGAAATCCTGGCCGGTGGCCGGAAAAAAATCGTGGACGTGGCGGAAGAGCAGGGGAGCGAGGCGACGATTCGCGAGCATCTGTTCAATGGCAGTGGAACAAAGTCCGTGACCGCGTATGTCAGCATCATGCAGGGCTGCAATCAGCGTTGCACCTTCTGCATAGTGCCGGACACGCGCGGCGAGGAACGCAGCCGCAGCATTCCCGACCTCGTGGCCGAATGCCGCCAGCTCGTGTCGCAGGGCGTGAAGGAAATCACGCTGCTCGGACAGATTGTCACCAGTTATGGAAAGCGCGGGTTCGGTAGGGCCGAGCTGCCGCTCGGCCAGGCGGCGCAGCAGCGCCGCCCTACCATAAAAACCTCCCCCTTCGTCCAGCTCCTCGACGCCGTCCACGAAATCGACGGACTGGAACGCATCCGGTTCACGGCGCCGCATCCGAAGGGGTACGGCGACGATTTGATCCAGGCCTACGCGCGGCTGCCCAAACTCGTCGAAAGCGCGCATCTGCCCGTCCAGAGCGGCAGCGACCGCGTCCTGAAATTGATGCACCGCGGCTACACGCGCGAACGCTTCCTGGGCATCGTCAGGAAATTGCGCCGCGCGAAACCGGACATCGGCATCACCACGGACATCATCGTCGGCTTTCCCGGCGAAACCGAGGACGACTTTGAGCAGACCCTCTCGCTCGCGCGCGAGGTGGAATTCGACAATGCCTACATCTTCAAATACTCGCCGCGCCGCGACACGCCCGCCGCGGAAATGCCCGGGCAGGTGCCGCTGAAAATCCGCGAGGAACGCAATCATCGCCTGCTCGAAACGGTCAATGCCATCGGCAAACGCAAATACGACGCGTTTGTCGGACGGCAGACGCAGATTCTGGTCGAAGGGCCGAGCCGGAAGAATCCGGCGCGGATGACCGGCCGGACGCGCTGCAACAAGATTGTGGTGTTCGATGGTTCCGCCCGGCATCGCGGCCAGCTCTTGGACGTGAAAGTCACCCGCTCCGGCTCCTTCACCCTTTACGGCGATCCTGCGATTGTGAATTTGTAAGATTTCTAGGGAGTGCAGCCTATCCTCATGTTAGGCAGCGACAAAATATGGGTGACTTGAAATCTCATTTGTCGTGTGCTTCAAGATACGAGATAAGGCTCTCAATCTTCGGCCTCACCCAAACGTCGAGCTTGTCGGGAAACTCTGTGATAAAACCTCTAGCCGAAAGCACTCCCTCGAATAGTAACTTCGCATGAGTCCTTACATCGTCGCTTTGGATGGCGCCTATATCACTCCTGACCTTCTCACAAAAACCATAATACTCTTTGGTCGTTATACCGGATGTGACCCTGCCTAAGAACGTACGCAGGAAGGCAATCCTCTGCTCTGGGTCTGTAATGGGATTCGGTGGCTGGTATGGTGTAATCTTCATGTGTAGTCAGGCATCGTCGTCCTCATCTCACTGTTCGCCTTTGGCGGCATGCTCCGCATACTTGGCAACAAGACGGTCAATCCACCTCTCGAACTTCCGTGTCGCAAAGTGCATAGACACCAGATATATCCCCGTAATCATCACTATCCCAAACACGAGTAAAGGGCCCATTCCGACAGCAACAACGAAGGAGATCCCACCGACGAAAAATAGGATGGCGATAAAAATCTTGAGAGGCGACGCCGGCTGGCGCTCCGGCTGACCTTTCCGTCTGCCGATAGACTTGCGAAATTCTGCCACGAAATGCTCACGACCTTGAACTGCAATCTGTCTTCCCAGCGCAAGCTCTTCCTCGTCGGTAAGCTTCGGCGGGTTCCATGAGATGTAACTGTATTGGATTGGAATGACCATACGATGGCTAACAAATAATGGATGCTATGTGTGCAGCCTATCCTCTGTCATGATTTTGACTTTGCTCCCAGCAAAAATGTTTGTCCAGAAAAAGTTACGCGCGGAATTGGAACGCAACCCCGTCTGGCAAAGGCTGCAATCTGGCCGATTCCTGTATTTTGAATTTTTCGTGTCCATTCGTGTGGATTCGTGGTTTAATTCCTGAAAATGAAACTGTCGTTGCTTTCAATTTTGCTCGGCCTCGGCATGAGCGTGCCGCAGATTTACGGCCTGACCAAGCCGGCACAGTTCGCCGCCGCGGCGCGCAAGTTTCCGCGTTCGTTGCCGATGGGCTGCATATTGATGCTGCTGGCCACGGCGTGGTTTGTGTGGAACGTGAACGTCGAACCGATTGCGGATTTCTCGATTTTCAAACCCTACATGATTGGCGGATTCATTGCGGTGGGAGTTCTGGCGTGCATTTTTGTGCAGGACTTTCTGGCCGTGCGCGGCCTGGCCATCCTGATGTTGCTGCTGGCAAAACTGATGGTGGACACCGGGCGCCCGCATCTGGGCGATTCGCCCTTTGTGCTGGTGATTCAGGTTTGGGCCTACCTGCTCGTCGTCGCGGGCACCTGGTTCACGGTGACGCCGTGGAAACTGCGCGACTTTTTAACCTGGGCAACGGCGACGGAAGAACGCATCCGCATCGGCAGCCAAATCCGTCTGGCCTTTGCGGCATTCGTGGTGATTCTTGGCCTGACGGCGTTCCGCGGGATGTGAGCGCAGTCAAACCCAAAATCCTGGTCATTCGCGGCGGAGCCATCGGCGATTTCATTCTCACCTTGCCGGCCATTGCCGCCTTGCGCCGCCAGTTTCCCCAGGCGCATCTCGAGGTGCTCGGCTATCCGCACATCGCCCAGCTCGCGGTGGCGGGCGGGCTGGCGGACCGCGTGCAACCGATCGAGGCCCGCGGGTTGGCGGGTTTTTTCGCCCGCGGCGGCGCGCTGGAACCGGATTTGGTGGATTACTTCTCCGAGTTCGACCTGGTCATTTCGTATCTTTACGACCCGGACGAAATTTTCAAAACCAACGTAATTCGTTGTCTGGTCAAACAATTCATCGTTGGCCCGCACCGCCCGGACGAGGCGGACCAAATCCACGCAACGAAAGTTTATCTCAAGCCGCTGGAGCGTCTCGCCATTTTCGACGCAGACCCCGTGCCGCGATTGGTTCTCAACTGGCAAAACAGTTCCGGTTGGGCTGACCTGCCGGTCAGCCTGGACGCGCGGCAGCGCGTCCCGACCATGGTTTTTCATCCCGGCAGCGGGAGCGAAAATAAAAACTGGCCGGAAGCCAAATGGGCCGGGTTGATTCAACAAATCATTATGACAACCCGCTGGAACCTGCTGCTGGTTGGCGGCGAGGCGGAAGGCGGGCGTCTGCGACGGCTGGCTGCTGTGCTGCCGCCGGCGCGATGTTCCATCGCCCAAAGCCTGCCGCTTGCCGAGCTGGCCCAACGCATCCAATCCGCTGCGGTCTTTGTGGGTCACGATTCCGGCATTACGCATCTGGCGGCGGCGGTGGGATTGCCGTGCGTTGTCCTGTGGGCG
>JBEKSU010000117.1:0-11182 GCA_049516755.1 Verrucomicrobiota bacterium
CACGGTCAAAATGACCGTCCAGCTGGACTGGCAGAAAAGCATGAGGTTCACCGTCAACGTCCGCATTCCCGGCTGGGCGCGCAATGAAGTGGTGCCGGGCGGCCTCTGCAAATTTTGCGACGCGTTGAACGAGCCGGTCACCCTCACCGTCGCCGGCCAGGACATGCCGGTCAAGCTCGACAAAGGTTACGTGAGCCTGGATCGCTCTTGGAAATCCGGCGACGTGATTGAACTCGACATGCCGATGCTCATCCGGCGCGTGGTGGCCAGCGAAAAGGTCGCGGCCGACCGCGGCCGGGTTGCGTTGCAGCGCGGGCCGGTAGTTTTTTGCGTCGAGTGGCCCGACGTTCCGGACGGCAAGGTGCGCAAACTGCTGTTGCCCGATGAACAGCCGGTCACCACCCGGTTTGCTCCGGCCTTGCTCGACGGGGTGCAGGTCATCGAAGGCAAGGGCTTCAACGTGGCCACCAACCAGTTCGGGAAAGCCTTCAAACGCCTGCAGGATTTCACCGCCATCCCCTATTTCGCCTGGGGCAATCGCGGGCCGGGCGAAATGGCCGTCTGGATTCCCAAAACGGAGAGCGCCCTCTGCGAGCCGGAGCCGGCAAAATCAAAATCAGGCAACTGACGCCGCCAGCGGGAATTTGCAATGCCGGCACGCCAGCGCCGGTCAAAAACATGTTGGCGCGCATCATTCCCGACGTGTAATTTGGGTTCATGCAACGGACGATATTTTACCCGCTGGTTATTTTCGCCGTTTGTCTTTCAAACCTCGCCGCCTTCGCCGACGAGGAAACCTGCGTGGCCTGCGACCGGAAGGTCCTGGTCGGCGGCCAGTTCAATCACGGCCGGGGACATGAAAGCCTGGCGATTGTGGGGGCGCCGAAACGCGGCGAAGAGGCGTTCCGCGAGGAAATTTACGGAACGAATTTCACACTGTCCGTCCCCAATCTGCCGGCCGGCAAATACACCGTTCTCATCGGGCTTGCGGAAGTGGATTGCACCAACGCCGGCCAGCGCGCGTTCGACATCACCTGCGGCAACCAGACGCTCGCGCACAATCTCGATGTTTTCACCACCGCGGGCGGCGCGGGCCGGGTGCTCCTGCTGACCAACCGGATTGATTTTGCCGGTGACGCGGTGCAGGGACCGCTCACGTTAACCTTTACCGGGCGCACCAATGCGGCCAAGTTGAACACGTTTGAACTCAAGGATGCCTCCGGCCGGTCCATCATTGCGCTGCGCGCCGCGGATCTGATTGACGCCGGGGACGCCACCGCATTGCAAGCGCCGGTCGTCACCGGGCCGGAAATCTGGAAGGACGCCACGCAGCCGGCCGCCGCGCGCGCGGCCGACCTCGTGCGCCGCCTGTCGCTCGCCGAAAAGGTCCAGCAGATGCGCAACGCCGCCCCGGCCATCCCGCGGCTGGGCATTCCCGCCTACGATTATTGGAATGAATGTCTTCACGGCGTCGCGCGGGCCGGCATCGCCACGGTTTTTCCGCAGGCCATCGGCATGGCCGCCACCTGGGACGCGCCACTGTTGCAACAAGCCGGCGACGTCATCGCCACCGAGGCGCGCGCCAAACACAATGACTACGTCAGCAAGCACGATGGCGACAGCGCGCGCTATTACGGACTGACGTTCTGGTCGCCGAACATCAATGTCTTCCGCGATCCGCGCTGGGGCCGCGGCCAGGAAACCTACGGCGAGGATCCATTCCTCACCGCCCGGCTCGGCGTGGCCTTCATCCGCGGGTTGCAGGGCGATGACCCGAAATATGTGAAGGCCATGGCGTGTGCGAAACATTTTGCCGTCCACAGCGGGCCGGAAGCGACCCGTCACACATTCGACGTCGCGCCATCCGAGCGCGATTTTTACGAAACGTATCTGCCGCAATTCGAGGCCGCCGTGCGCGAGTCACATGTTGGTGCGGTCATGGGGGCCTATAATTCGGTGTATGGCATGCCGGCCTGCGCCAGCCCGCTCCTGCTCACTGACCTTTTGCGGAAAGAGTGGGGTCTTGACGGATACGTCGTTTCCGATTGCGGTGCGATATATGACATCTGTGCGAATCATGCATTCACGGCCACGCCGGAGGAGGCCGCCGCCGTCGCGGTCAAGGCCGGCGACGATCTTTGTTGCGGCACGGATTACAACCCGCTGGTGCGCGCGGTCAAAGACGGATTGATTTCGGAAAAGGAAATTGACACCGCCGTCAGCCGCGTGCTCGGAGCGCGGTTCCGGCTCGGTCTGTTTGACCCGCCGGAACAAGTTCCGTATGCGCAAATTCCCATTACGCAAAACGACGCGCCCGACCATGAAGCGCTGGCGTTGAAGATGGCGCGCGAATCCATCGTGCTTTTGAAAAATGACGGCCTGCTGCCGCTCGACCGCACAAAAATCAATCGCATTGCCGTCATCGGCGCCAACGCGAATTCCGTGCCGGTGCTGCTCGGCAATTACAACGGCATCCCCGCCCGGCCCGTGACCATTCTCGACGGCATCAAAAGTGTGGCCGGCACCAATGTCCAGGTGGTTTATGAACCGGCCTGCCCGCTGGCACTGGGACCGGGCGGGACGGGCCGGCCGGATGCACAAAGCTGGACCCGGGCAATATCAGCCGCGTGGATGTCGGACGTATGCATTTATGTCGGCGGCATCAGCCCGCAACTGGAAGGCGAGGAAATGAAGGTGGACTACGACGGATTTTCCGGCGGCGACCGCACGGAGATCGAACTGCCATCGGTGCAAAATGAATTGCTCAAGGCGTTGCAGGCGGCCGGCAAGCCTGTGGTGTTCGTCAATTGCAGCGGCAGCGCCATCGCCATGCCGTGGGCGGCCACCAACCTGGCGGCGATTTTGCAGGCGTGGTATCCGGGCGAGCAAGGCGGACGCGCCGTGGCCGACGTGTTGTTTGGCGATGTGAATCCCGCGGGGCGTCTGCCCGTCACTTTTTACCGCTCCACTGCCGATCTGCCGGCGTTTGACAATTACTCGATGTCCAACCGCACTTACCGCTACTTCAATGGCCAGCCGGACTTCGCCTTCGGCCACGGTTTGAGTTACACCAAATTTGGTTACAGCGACCCGAAGCTCAGCGGGACAAATTTCACGGCGAATGACACGATCAAACTCACGTTTTCACTGCTCAACGAGGGCGGCTGGGACGGGGATGAGGTGGCCCAGGTTTATTTCCGGCGCGTGAACGCCACCCGACCCGAGGCCAAACTCGCGCTGTGCTGCTTTGTCCGGATTCATTTGCAGGCCAGTCAGGGAGCCAGGTTCAGCATGAACATTCCGGTGGAACGATTCCGCAGTTGGGACACAACCAAAAAACAATACACTGTCGAACCCGGCGATTACGAACTGCTGGTGGGCGCGGCGTCCGACGACATCCGCCTGCGCGTGCCGCTGAAAGTGACCGCCACGCCATAAAATCAATCAATTTGTTTCAGCGCTTCGCGTTCGCACGAGGCGTATTTCTTGATGAGCTGGTCGTAAACGCGGACGGCCTTTGGATCCGGGAGGATTTCGCTGTTGGGGACCGGGTCGGTGAAACCGGCCACGATTTCTTTCCATTCCGGTTTTTCTCCCGCTTGCACCAGCCAACCGTGAGCGGCCCGCAATGCGGCGCCCAGCGCGGCGCTCTTGGAAATTTCAATGCGCTCGACCCGGCAGTTCATCACGTCGGCCATCACCTGCAAAATGGGTGAATCCTGCGAAGCCCCGCCAGTGGCGAAAATGCGATCGGGCGCAACCTTCATCCATTGCGAGTGCAATCGCATGGACATCATCTGCGCCTCGACGATGGCGCGACAGTTCGCCGCGGCATCCTTTTCGTCGAGGTCGAAGCGATGGATGCCCGGCTGATTCACGCGCGGAACAATTTCGGCCTCAAACCACGGCAACAGGATGCCACCGTTGTTGCCCGGCGGCGCGGACTTTATCGCCGCACCAAATTGCTTCCAATCCTTGATGCCGCAGGCATTGCGGATTTTTTCCCGGGCGAGCGAACCGTTCTTGAAACAAATCAACGTCAGGTAATCGCCCGTCGGTGAGCCGAACACGTGGCCTTCGCCGTGCGCATCGGTGCGGCATTGCCTCATCGAACCGAAATAGGTGTCGCTGGTGCCGAGGCTGATGGCCACCATGCCTTCACGGATCAAGCCCAGGCCGACCACGCTGCACGGATTGTCGCCCGACCAGACCAGGGTTCGGGTTGCCGGGTTCAGGCCGAATTTGCTTGCGAAATACGGACTGACCGCGCCGACGACCTGCCAGGGTTCGGCGAGCGGGGGCAGTTTCAGTCTCAACTCCGGCGCGGTGGCCGCCAGCGCACCCCGATGCCAGACCTTTTTGCGGATGTCCATGAGGTTCATGCCCGCGCCGTCGCCGTGGTCAATCGGCGCAATCTTCCCGGCGAGCAGCGACGCCAGGAACGAGCTTACGAGCGCAATGTGCGAGGTTCGCATATAAGCCGCCGGGTCCGTCTTGGTGAATTTGCGGATTTGCGGGCCGGTGAACCGCTCGAATGCGTCGGAGCCGGTAGCCATGGCCGTGGCCGCAATGCCGCCGAGTTTCGTCCGGATTTCCGCGCACTCCTCCGCCGTGGAGGAATCCATCCAGATGGGCGACGTCTTGCGCGAGAAAATGCCTTGTAAATTTTCGACAAGCGGCCGGTCTGGATTCAGATGGGCCAGAATTGTTGGCGCCTTCTTGTTCAGATAAACCGAGCCGTGCTGCTGGCCGCTGCCGCTGATGGCGAGGATTTTGCCCAGGGCGACGCCGTCCTTTTTCATTCCAGCAAAGAGCAAATCGAGCGCCTCCGCCCACATCAACGGCGGGCTGTGTTTGACCAGCGGATCGGGATTGGGCAGGACGCCGTTCTGCGTGCCGTATCGCGGCAACGCCTGGTCGAAATTCAGCGATTTTTCGTAAACGACCTTGCGCGTGTCGTAGTCAATGACCACCGCGCTCAGGCTTTGGGTGCTGGAATCAAGTCCGAGAAATAATTTAGCCATGGAAATTTAAATGTCTCGTTTCCGCCTGATTTGGTAACAATAAATTCGAACCATGCAATCGAAAACCGCGTTTTGGATTCAATTTCAGAGCATTGTCCTGCTTGGTGCCGTCGCGGCCCACGCCGCGCCCACCCAGGCTACGCCGGAGGCTCCGCCGCGGCGAGTTGACCGGCAGGCGCTGGTGACGCGGCACAACGTGGTGCTGCACCAATTCGACGCGGCCAATCCGCTGACAGTCGGCAACGGCGAATTCGCCTTCACCGTGGACGCCACCGGATTACAGACGTTTCCCGAAGCGTTCGAGCACACGACACCACTGGGCACGTTGTCGGACTGGGGCTGGCACACGGTTCCCAACCCGAACGGCTGGAGCCTAGACACCTTTCAATTCACGGAATTCCCCGATTTAAACGGGCGGCTCGTGCCGTATGCCGACGTGCCGGGCAAGCAGCCGACGCCGGAAATCAAATGGCTCCGCGCCAATCCGCACCGGTTGCATCTCGGTCAAATCAGTTTTGTCCTCACGCATGCCGACGGTTCGCCGGCAAAAACGAACGATTTGACCGACATCGAGCAGACGCTGGATTTGTGGGACGGCGAAATCATCAGCCACTTCAAATTCGACGGCCAGCCGGCCGCGGTGGAAACCGTTTGCGATCCGAATCTTGACGCCATCGCTGTGCGTGTGAAATCGCCGTTGCTGAAACCGGGCCGGCTGGCGATTCAGGTTCATTTTCCCTACGGCACGGGCGAGACGGTGACGGCGGATTGGAGCCAGCCCGAGGCACATGAAACGGTTTTAAACCAGCCGCAGCCGAGCCAGGTCGATTTTTTTAGGAAGCTGGACAACGACGCGTATTTCGCCGCGGCCAGATGGACCGCCGGGGCAACCTTGACGAACATGGCAAAGCATCAATTCGTCATCCGGCCGGGCAAAAAATCAGATGAGCTGGAATTCACCTGCGCCTTCTCGCCAATGTATTTGACGGCAAAGGACCTGCCGGCGTTTGCGCAGGCAAAACGGGCGGCACAAAAACATTGGAACGCGTTCTGGGGTTCCGGCGGCGCGATTGATTTGTCCGGCAGCAAGGACCCGCGCTGGTTCGAGCTCGAACGCCGCATTGTGCTGTCGCAATACCTCACGGCCATCCAGGATGCCGGGGAATATCCGCCGGCTGAAACCGGTCTGACGTACAACACGTGGGAGGGCAAATTTCACCTGGAAATGCACTGGTGGCACGAGGCGCACTTCGCGTTGTGGAACCGGCTGCCGCTGCTGGAAAAGAGCCTCGGCTGGTATCAGAAAATCCTGCCGCGCGCCGAGGCCACGGCACGCAAACAAGGTTACGACGGCGCGCGCTGGCCGAAAATGACCGGCCCCGGCGGCACGGAATCGCCGTCGCCCGTCGGACCGTTTCTGGTCTGGCAGCAGCCGCATCCAATTTTCTACGCCGAGTTGTGCTATCGCGCCCATGGTGATCGATCCACACTGGACAAATATAAAGAGATCGTCTTCCAAACGGCGGATTTCATGGCGAGCTACGCGACCTGGGATGAGAAAACGAAACGTTATGTGCTTGGCCCGACGCTGCAATGCGCGCAGGAAATTTTCCCGAAGGACAAGACATTCAATCCGACGTTTGAATTGACGTACTGGCGCTGGGGGTTGGAGACGGCGCAGGAATGGCGACTGCGGCTCGGCCAGCCGCGTGACAAAAAGTGGGATGATGTTTTGGACCATCTGGCCCAACCGCCGGTGGGTGACGGCAAATATCTCTTCGCCGACACCGCGCCGGATTCCTACACGAATCCGCGCTGGAACAAGGACCATCCGGCCGTGCTCGGCGCGCTGAGCTTTGTGCCCGGACCGGGCATTGATCCGGAAACGATGCGGAACACGTTTGACTGGATCTGGAAGAACTGGAACTGGCCGGACACGTGGGGCTGGGATTATCCGATGCTGGCGATGTGCGCCGCGCGGCTCGACGAACCGGAACGGGCGGTGGACGCCCTGCTGCTGGACACGCCCAAAAATCATTGGGCGCTCAACGGCCAGGTTTATCAGCGGCCCGGCCTGGCGATTTATCTGCCGGCCAATGGCGGCCTGCTTTACGCCACGGCGATGATGGCCGCCGGGTGGGATGGTTCACCAAAAAGAAATGCGCCCGGTTTCCCGGACAACGGCCGGTGGAATGTGCGGTGGGAGAATTTGCGACCGGCGCCGTAATTTATCTTATTTCCCCGCGATCTTCCCCGGCAGGGTTAATTGAGCCAAACGCAACATTGCATCGGCTTCCGAGGCGATGATGGCGCCGCCGTTCAAATCCACCGCAGCGATCTCCGCCGACTTGCCTTGCGGCCGGGTAAAAACCAGCGTGTTGCCGCCGCTGCCGGACGCGTAATCAGCGAACGTCCCGTCGCTCAATTTCAACCGCGGCCTGCTTTTTACCGTCACGTTTTCACTGAAAACGAGTGTCATGCTTCCATCCTGGGTGCTGATTTTTTGAATCGTCGGGCCGGACGTGCGTTCCGGATTCCACGTGCCGGCAAACGTCCACGCGGCGGTGATTTGTGAGGGGGTGGGCGCGCCGGGCGCGGCGGAAAGATTGTTGGCGAACCACGCATAGTCGCCGCCGTCACGATGGCAATCATAAAAATACGAGCGCTCGCCCCAGACATTCGACTTGTCCAAATCCTTGTTTCGCTGGATGTCGCTCGCGGTCGGGGTCCCGCCATCGAGCGGGTAGATGACACGGAACGGCGGCAGATCAATCATGGTCTTCGAAAACCGGCAATCGAGGAAATAGAACTGGGCGTCGTGGTGATGGCGCGCGAGGTTCCAGCCGTTGGTGCCGTCGAACCGGCACCCGCGCAGGACGAATTTCATGTCCTTGTCCTTGGACCCGTCATGCCAGACGGCGGCGGTGTCCTTCCACTCGTAAAACGAGCAATTGGTCACGTAACACCAGCCGCGCGGGCAGACAAAATCCACCGAGCCTTCCATCCGGCAGTTGGCCTGATAACACCGGCCGCGTTCGCCCCGCCAGAAGGAAACCGTGTCCGCCCCGTGGCTCAACACGTCGCAATTGACGACCACCGCCCGGTCACCGGTGCCGAAGAGGGTGAAGGCATGCGGGCCGATGACCCCGGCGGTGTTTTCGGCGGTGAGGTTCTCCAGCACAAAATCGTCGGCATGATTCAGGTTGATGACCGCCCGGCCGATGGGGTCGGGATTTTGGGTGTAGTCTTCATCCAACTGGGGAAATTCGATGCGGGTGCCCTTGCGGCTCTGGCCACGCAGCGTGACGCAGGACGCGTCCACGCGGATTTTTTCGTGGTAGGTGCCGTTCTTGATGAAAACGACGATGCGATCGGTGTTGGTATTGGGGATGGACGCGACGGCGGCCTGGATGGTTTTGAAATCACCGCTGCCGTCGGCGGCGACGATGAGGTCGGGTTTGGGCTGGTTTGCGCCCGGAACGACGGAACGGCAGGAAACCAGCATGACTGAAACCAGCAACATCGCCAGCGCGAATACGCGATTCATGCCGCGAGTTTATCCGCCCGGCGATTGTAAACTCAAGAAAAAGAAAAACGGCCCGGTTTGATCACCAGGTGGTCGTTTCATAAGCGCCCAGGTCGGGCGCGGAGCCGACATACGGCATCCCGACGCTCACCCCTTTGTCCACCAGTCGTCCACCCGGCACGGGACGGAAGAACGGCGTTTCCGGCAGGCCGCCGTCGTCGCGCCGCGGGGCGATCGCGAAGGATGCGTCCACACTCAAAAAATCGGTCGTGTCGACAGCGGGTGACACAACCTGCCAACTGTTGTTGGTCGAGAGCGTGCCGCTGGTGAAGGAATCGGTGTTGCCGGTCGCGATGGAGATATTATTGCGCACGACATGAGGGGTTGTATTCGCTCCGTGAGCCAGATCGAAGTTTTGGTTGCGGTTGGCCCAGGATACGTTTTGATCAATGGTCAGGCCGGCGGTGTTGTTGTTCTGATCGATGCCATTGCCGCCGTTTCCGACGTTGTTGAAAGACACACCGCGCACCAGGCGATGAGCGGCCGCGACATTGTTGCCCCCCAGTTTGAACCCGTTGCCGTTGCCATCAAAGGAACTGGAATTCCAGACATTGCTGCCGTTGCGAAAAGCCCAGCAGTTGGTGATGAGCACCGGCTGCGTGCCCATCCACAGGTCCCAGCCGTCGTCGGAATTTTCCCAGGAGCGACACCCGCTGAACATGTTGCCGGGGCCGAGGCTCCATTTCGCGGAAAATCCGTCCGCATTTCCGCCCACGGGGCTGTCGAAGCTGCGGATGGAATCACAATTCAGGTAGAGGTTGGTGGAGGGAGTGGCTGTGCCGCCATTGCCACCGGTGATGTGTAATCCGGAGTTGCGGGCGCCCAGGCTGACGCAACGTTCAACAATGTTGTTGCTGCCGGAGATCACGATCGAATTGTGGCCGGCATTGGTCAGCGTCAGGCCGTAAAGCCAGTAATAGTTGCCGCTGATCGAGATGCCGTCGGTCCCGCTGGCTTCGCCGGAAAAATCCAGCACCGGACTTTCGCCCGGATAAGCCCGGATCCGGATGGGCTGACCCGCCACGCTGATTTTCGACAATGAAATTTTCGCCGACGTGGGATAGACCCCGCCGCGCACGTAAACGAGATTGCCGTTGGTGGCGAGACCCGCGGCCTTGCCCAGCGTGGCAAACGGCGCGGCCAGATTCGTGCCGAAGTTGCTGTCGCTGCCGTTGGTGGCCACGTAATACTTCGCCATCTCCGCGCCGCCTTCAAACAATGTTACTTTGGGGCGGACAAACCAGACATTGGTTCCCGGCAAACGGGTGGTGAACAATTCGCGGATCGAGCCAGCCGGGTCGGAAGGCAGGGAGTTGGTCGTCGTCCGCAACCACCAGGGCCGAAACCAGTTCATTCCCGCCAGATTTGACGAAAGATACAAATCAATCTGCACGCCGGGCTGATGGCCTTCCCGTTCCAGAATTTCCACCTGAAAAACGGCGTTGCTCCCGCTGACGCCGCCGTTAAGCGGCTGTACGCAGCCCGTGATGCCACCGCTCGCGAGCGGGTCGGTGCCGAAGGCAAACTCGACCACATTGGGTTCGCCGTCCTCATCGGGATCCAACAGTTCGCCGCTTTGCGCCGGGTTGTTGGTGAAGTGAGCCGCGACCCAGTTGGTATAGTATTGGGCGCCGCGTAACGGAGCCGACATCAGCATCAAAAGGCCGAATATGGCAAACCCGGTTTGAATTTTAACAGTGTTTTGTGAGGTTCCAGGGAAGGTACGACTTGTTATCATGAGGAATTACATTTTTGCATGTTTGCCGCATGAATTCAAGGGTTTTTTATGGGAATCTCCAATAAATTTGTTCCCCGTTCCAGCGTCACCGCCATCAAACCGACGACCACTTCGTTGGCCAGCGCGTGCACGGTGAGTGATTTGAGTTCCTGGTCCGGTTTCAACGGCAGATCCAAAACCGTCGCCGCGCCACCGGGAATTTTGCCGCCTTGGCTCTTGAATCCGGTCACGTCGGGAAGACGCACCTTTCCAGTCTTCAGGTCCACGCGCGGTGGAATTGGCCCCGGCCGGCGGAACGCGTAGTCGTCCGTGAAATAGTCCTGGTCGATCGGCCACCAGTTGTCCGGATTGCGCAGGTCCAGTCGGTCGGTCGTACCGTCGGTGTAGGTCGCAATCACCTCGCCGTTGTCGAACCGGCTTTGCATCGGGCCGGTCGAGCCGGCCATGAGCAAGTACACGTGCGAAGATTTTCCCGTCAGCGGCACGGAAACTTCGCGCGGGTAATTGTCCCACTGCGACGCAAACGCAATGTTCTTCGCGCCGGCATTCGTCGGCGTTTCAAACCGGACGCCGTCCGGCAGAACAATTTGCCCGCCGTTTTTGGCCGCCGCCGTGCGCAGGCCGGAATCGTCCACGTCAAATTGCGTCTGGTCTTCCACCCAGCCGCCGATGCCCTGCTTGGGCATCGCCAGCGAACAAAACGGCGAACGCGGCGAGAGATATTCGTTGCGGAAGATTTGCGTGACCCGGTCGTTGAAAACGGAAGCCAGGTCCACGGTCTCCAGTTTTACGCCGGCCGGAAGTTTCGCGTTCCAGTCCATCGCCGCCGGGGCG
>JBEKSU010000118.1:0-11145 GCA_049516755.1 Verrucomicrobiota bacterium
GAGCGAGAACAAAGAGGAGGACAAGCACGAAGACAGGCATGAGGAGCCGCACGAGGAAAAGAAGGACACCCGGAAACTTCCGCCGCCGATGAATTGAAATGTCCGATTCCGCGCGTGACTTTTGGCCGCGGGTCTGGAAAATTTTGCGTGTATGAAAACAATTCATTTGCTGTGTGTGCTCGCATTGTTCGCCGCCGTCGCGATGGTTCGGGCCGAAGATGTCAAAAAGGAAGAGAAACCTGCGGCCGCGGCGCCCGATTTCACCGATCCCGCCAAACTGACCGCGAAGGCGCCCGATACCTTCAAGGCCCGGTTCGACACGACCAAGGGGAAGTTCACCATCGAAGTCACCCGGTCGCTTTCGCCCAATGGCGCGGACCGCTTTTACAACCTCGTTCGTTCCGGCTATTTCAAGGACGTTGCCTTCTTCCGCGTGGTTCCCGGTTTCATGTGCCAGTTCGGCATCCACGGCGACCCGGGCGTCTCCGCGAAATGGCGCACAGCGAACATCGCCGATGATCCCGTCAAGGGCAGCAACACGCGCGGCACAATCACCTTTGCCACCGCCGGCCCCAACACCCGCACCACCCAGTTGTTCATCAACTTCGGCGACAACGTCAATCTCGATGGACATGGTTTCTCACCTTTCGGCAGGGTGATCGAGGGAATGGACGTGGTGGACAAGATCAACAGCGAGTATGGCGATGGCCCGCCGTATGGTTCCGGGCCGAATCAGGGACGCGTGCAGGCTGAAGGCAATACCTATTTGAAAAAAGATTTCCCGAACCTCGATTACATCAAATCCGCGGCCATCATCCCCGCTGAAAACACCAAATAACCCCAACCCGCGAAATTCCATGAACGAAGTTGCCCAAATCACCACCACCGAAGGCGAAATGGTCGTTGAATTCTGGCCCGAGGTCGCGCCCAAGACCGTCGAAAACTTCAAGACGCTCGTCAAAAAAGGCTTTTATGACGGCACCTGCTTTCACCGCGTCATCAAAGGCTTCATGATCCAGGGCGGCGACCCGCTCACGAAGGACGTGAGCAAGGAAAACCAGTGGGGCACGGGCGGGCCCGGCTACCAGATCAAGGCCGAGTTCAATGACCGCTCGCACGTTCGCGGCGTCATTTCCATGGCGCGCTCCAACCATCCCGATTCCGCCGGCAGCCAGTTCTTCATCTGTCATGGCGACCCGACGTTTCTCGACCGTCAATACACCACGTTCGGCAAATTGATCAAAGGCGACGACGTGCTGGAAAAAATCGGCACCACGCCCACGCACCCGCAGGATCGTCCCGACAAGCGCATGGGCATCATCAGCATCAAAATCGTTTCCGGCGACGCGGCGAAGTGATTTGCGGCCGGCCCGGAGCGCGCCCGTCCCCAAGCGCAGCAGCTGGAGCGCGGCTGTGTGCAAAGCACCAGCCGCAGCACGCTGAAATACTTTGCCGCATCAGGTGCATTCCAGCCGGCCGGTCTTGCGAAGCCGCTGCGGCTGGCCTTCGACACAGCCGCACTTCGAGGACAATGTCGAATGCGCTCCGCCGTCGTCCTTTTTTTAATAAATTCTTGTAACGCAAAAAAAATTCGGACAAAGTGCCGCGCTAAAACATTTTACCATGTTGGAATTCAAAAATAAGATTCTGTTCGTCGGTTACGGAGCCGTGGCGCAATGCGCCCTCCCCATCCTGGCCAAACATCTCAAGACGCCATGCGCCAACATCACCGTCATGGATTTCGAGGATCGCCGTGACGTGCTGGCGCCGTGGCTGAAGCGCGGCGTGAAGTTCGCCCGCCAGCGTGTGACGCGCGGGAACATGGGCGCGTTGCTGGGCAGATATCTGGCGACCGGCGACCTGCTGATTGACCTGGCCTGGAACATTGATTGTTGCGAAATCCTCCAGTGGTGCCACGACCGCGGCATCCTTTACATCAATACCTCGGTCGAATTATGGGACCCCTACGATAACGCCCAGGGGGCGCCGCCGCAGAAGATGACGCTCTACTGGCGGCACATGAACATCCGTCGCATGATTTCAAAATGGGCCAAACCCGGCCCGACGGCCGTGCTCGAACACGGCGCGAATCCCGGCCTCATCTCGCATTTCACCAAGCAGGGCCTCATTGACATCGGCAACCGCACCCTCAAGGACCGGAAGATCGCGGGCAAGGCCGCCGACGAAATCCGGCAGCTCATCGCGGAACAAAAATTCAACCGCCTGGCGATGCAACTCGGGGTGAAGGTGATACATTGCAGCGAACGCGACACCCAGATCACCAACCGGCCGAAACAGGTGAACGAATTCGTCAACACCTGGAGCGTCGAGGGCTTCCGCGAGGAAGGCACCACCACCGCCGAGATGGGCTGGGGCACGCATGAGAAGGAGCTGCCGCCGCTGGCCTACGAGCACACCGAAGGCCCGCGCAACCAGATTTGCCTCGCCCGCATGGGCATGAACACCTGGGTCTCGTCCTGGGTGCCCAACTATTGCATTCACGGCATGGTCGTGCGCCACGGCGAGGCGTTCACCATTTCCGACCGGCTCACCGTCCGGGAAAACGGCCGGGCCATTTACCGGCCCACGGTGCATTACGCGTATTGTCCGGCCGACGTGGCCATCGCGTCGCTGAACGAACTGCGCGGCTCCGACTACCAGCTTCCGAAGAACCAGCGCATCCTCAACGACGAAATCATCAGCGGCTCCGACATTCTCGGCGCGCTGTTGATGGGCCACGCCTACAATGCCTGGTGGACGGGCAGCGACCTGAGCATCGGCGAATCGCGCCGGCTGGTGCCGCACCAGAACGCCACCACCATGCAGGTGGCCATCTCGGTCATCGCGGCGGCGATGTGGATGATTGAGAACCCGGCCAAAGGCGTCTGCGTGCCGGACGACCTGCCGCACGAGTACATCCTGAAGATTTCCCGGCCGTATCTCGGCAAATGGATTTCCAAACCGTCCGACTGGACGCCATTGAAGCACTACACCAACGCATTCAACGGGCACAACAATCCACAGATTGACCGGGACGATCCGTGGCAGTTCAAAAACTTCCTGATCACCGACGGAGACTGAAATGATCAACCGCCGCCTGCTCAAAAGCCTGGCCCGGGAACACGGCACGCCGCTGTTCGTGGTGGACCACGACGAATTGCGCCGCAACTACGCCACGTTCAAAAAATATCTGCCGCGCGTCCAGGCCTACTACGCCGTCAAGGCCAACCCCGATCCCGCCATCGTCAAGACGCTGTTCGATACCGGCGCGAGCTTCGACGTGGCGTCCATGCCGGAATTCCGCATTGTTTACGAATACATCAAGGACCTGCCGGACAAGCAGCGGCAGGACTGGATCTGGGACAAGATCATCTACGCCAACCCCACCAAGGCCAACGAGACGCTCCAGGAATTGAACCAGTACAAACCGCTGGTCACCTACGACAATTACGAGGAAATCCGCAAGATCAAGAAGCACGCCCCGCAGGCCGGGCTCGCGTTGCGATTGAAGGTGCCCAACACCGGCGCCATGGTCGAGTTGTCGTCGAAATTCGGCGCCTCGCCCGGCGAAGCGGTGGATTTGATTCTCGCGGCGGACAAGCTGGGGCTGACCGTGGAAGGCCTCAGTTTTCACGTCGGCAGCCAGACGACAAATTTCGGAAACTACGTCGCCGCCATTGAACTCGCCGCCAACATCTTCAAGGAAGCCAAAGACCGCGGCTATGCCAGGATGAACCTGCTCGACATCGGTGGCGGGTTCCCGGCGCCCTACGATGACACGGTGAAACCGTTCCGCGAACTGGCCAGCATCATTAACCGCGAACTTAAACGGCTTTTCCCGAAAAACATCCAGATCCTCGCCGAGCCGGGCCGGTTCCTTTGCGCCACCGCCGCCACCGCAGTTTCCAAGATCATCGGCAAGGCCGTGCGCGACGGCAAACTCTGCTACTATATCGACGACGGCGTTTATCACACCTTCTCCGGCGTCATCTTCGACCATTGCCATTATCACCTGAAATCGTTCAAACGCGGCCCGACGCAGATCTGCTCGGTGTTCGGGCCGACGTGCGACGCGCTGGACGTGGTTTCGATGGCGGAGGAACTGCCGGGCGATTTGGAACTGGGCGATTTGCTTTACAGCGAACAAATCGGCGCCTACAGCCACGCGTCCTCGACATATTTCAACGGCTTCCCGCCCGCGACCGTGGTGCACATCAACCAGTAGGTTGGGACGCACCGCCGGGGCGTCCGTTTTTAACCACGAAAGACACGAAATGGTTTAACCGCCACTTGTCGCGCCGGAATGTGTTAAGGCGGAAGATTCCGCAAATGAACGCAGATTCAGATACAGAACACTGAAAACTCCCCGTTCCGACCACTGGATTCCGACTTCTATTCCTTCTGCCTTCTATTCGATGTTGGGCGTTGGATGTTGAATGTTCGATGTTTCCCACCGCGTGAGGCGAAGCCTCCTGGCGAAGGCGGGTCACCCGCCTGGTTTTGGTTTCCCAATCTCAAATGCGGCAATGCGCTGGTTGCCAGCGGCAACATCCGCCCGGGTCATGTTGAAAGTCAGGGCCGAGTAGGCCGCGTCCGAACCCTTGTAACCTTGCGCGGCGGCGAGACGATACCACTTGTAAGCTTCGATCCTGGATTCGGAGGCGTCCGCCGGCATCTGCCTGAAACTGGCACGATGACAATTGTCCCCCAAATGAAATTGGGCTCCGGCATCGCCCTGATGCGCGGCCATGCCAAGCCACATCCGGGATTGGACGGTATCCCGGGCGACACCCTGTCCGTAGGCATACATCATTCCGAGATTGAATTGCGCCAGGAAATGATTTTGCTCCGCCGCCTTGCGATACCATTCCACCGCCTGCGCGTAATCCGGCCCGGCTCCCGTGCCGCTGGCAAACTTCAACCCCAGACGGAATTGCACCTCCGCATCCTCGTGATCAGCCTCGGGCGGGGCCGTTTCTAAAACGGGTTTATTCGGGGATGAAAACATTTTGCGAAGGGAAGATTTGTCCATGATCAGCATTATACGCTGTTTTGGGACCAAACACCAGAAGCATTTCAACCTGCTTTCCGAGGGCGGAAGAAACGGTTTGACACGAATTTCACCAATTAACGCGAATTTTGGCACAAAACCGGAGGTCCGAAAGAATCTGACCTCTGGATTCCCTGTCCCACAATAGCCTCGGGCGGCGGCGGAAGACGCAAAGAACCCTCAGTTTTCACTTCAGCATTTAGCGTTTAGCGTTCAGCCTTCGCGTTTCCGCCACTCGCCACCCGCCACTCGCCACGCATCTTGCGCCTTTCAACGTCGTGCGAACCGGGTGATGGCCGTCCGCAGCGTCTCAAGATCGAACGGTTTGCAGATGAAGGAATCAATGCCACCCAGGGGACAGTCCGAACACGTCAGTTTATCAGGAAAGGCCGTGATCATCACGACGGGCTGCTTGGGTGAACGTTTTTTGATCGCCGCCGCCAGTTGATCGCCTTTCATCTCCGGCATGAAGTAGTCGGTGAAAACCATGTCGAACTTGCCGGGTTCAAAAAGGGCCAGCGCCTCGTCGCCGCTGCCGGCCTCATCGACGATATAGCCGTCATCTTCCAGCAGCAACTGGATGGACTGGCGGATGAGCGGTTCATCGTCCACGACCAGGATATGTCTGGGCTGTTCTGTACGTACGTTCATCATGGCTATAAAAGGGCATATTCTGTGCCAGTTCATTTACCGCCTGCTTGGATGTCGGCCATCGCTTTGAGACATGTTTCCGTGTCCCGTTTCGGGAAAACAAACGCGCTACCATCCGCAGATTACGCAGATGCCGCTGATTTCCTTCAGCAACAGAAGCCAGAGCATTGCCACAAATCATGTAGCGTTTGGATAAGTTTCCGGGAAAAGCGGCGGAGGGCCGCCGCAGTCCAATACGCTGGCGCGAAAAGCTGCGACTTTCGTAAACGCGAAGCGTCTTGGAGTGCTCCAGCCCTCTGGAGCTTTATTCGGTGAAGCTGCGGGTGTCTGTGTCAAACCTGTACGCTATATCTTTTACAGAAATGCACTAACCAAGGCAGGGACGCATCGCCGGGGCGTCCGTTTTTAACCACGAAACACATCCATACTCCGTGGCAGAACTACTGCGGAGGACGGGCGAAACGCACGAATGGGTTTAACCGCCGCTTGTCGCGCGGTAATGAATGAAGGCGGAAAATTCCGCAGATGGACGCAGATTCAGACACGGAACACTGAAAACTGAACACTTGAAACTTGAAACTCCCCGTTCCGGCTTCTGGATTCTGAATTCTGGCTCCTTGCTGTCGCCATTTCGTGAATTCATTGGGATTCCGGGCAAAATTTAGGCATCAGAAATGCAGCACTCAGGACAGATATGGCGCGTAGCAGACGACGAGAAGATGATTGCATGTGGCTGCTGGCACAATTGGCCGGGCTGGTTGTAATTGCTTCCATGTTGATTCCAGACATTCGCCAGACGCTCTTCTCCATTGGGATTATCGCCATGGCCTTTCTCGGAATTGTTGTTCTCTGCGTCGTGGTCTTTGCTCTCGACCGGGCGGCAACCCAGGAGCAGAACCTGAGAGTCATGACCAACCCCGCGTTTGTTCCTTCGATTGGCGCCCCGGCCCAAAAATCGAGTGAAGTGGAACCGGAAGCAAACGGACCACAAGGCCAATAAACACGGCATCACCTGAAATCAGCCCGGCGCGTGAGACGCCTGTCCACCATAGCCAGGCGAAGCCGGAAGTCTTATATGGAAGTAAAATTTAATTTCACGAAGGAAGATCTCTTTCATGCCCGCCTCGCCGGGCTGGGAGAAAGCCCGGCGGTCAAAGTCCGACGGGTTGTTTTTATCCTGATGCCGCTGCTGGTCATGCTGGTTCTGACGATCTTCCTCCAGCATCTTTTCCACGTTGAGGGAGCGAACACTTATCTTATCCCGGGCGTTTTGCTTGGGTTTGCAATGCTGTATATTGTCATCGTCATCAGCAACCGGCGATATCGGGCAAGGAAAGAGATTGAGGACAAGCTGAAGACCGATTCAAGCATGCTGGGGGATTATACCATGGATATTCAGGATCCCGGTTTGTCGGTTGCTCATAATGGGAAAATGTTTTGGCCGTGGGAAAGCATTCAAAGCATCCTGGCCAATTGGGATTGCTGTCACATACAAACTCTGGATGGCAAAGAGGTGGTCATCGTCGCCGACAAGATCGGGGGTGACACCGCATTCCAGGTTTTCGTCAGGCTGTGCGTCACGTTGCATTATTTTCAGCCGCGCCTCGACAAGTCCCAACCAAAGAAAAAGGTGAAACTGGACGCATCGAACTCTGTGTGGAAGACGCATAAAATCAATACGGAAGACGGAGTTGAATTGAAGATGGCGGAGACGAAAGAACAGACCGACAAGCAGGTTCGCAAGGCTGGAAACAAGCCCACCTGATTCGTGAACCATCATACCCGCAACCGGCACAACGTATTCCTCGACTTCGATTGCATCCTCATACTCACGCTCGCCGTCGAGAAATTGCTGAAGTCGGGACATCTGGTTATCAACGATTTCCTTTTGAGCTTCCAACTCGGTTGCGAAAACCACATAACCGTTGTCATCACTTACGACCGGCACCGGGCCTTGGCAAAACGTGTTGATGTAAATGCAGAAGCCGTCGCGCAGGTCTGATGAGGTTTGTTCGCTCATGGTTGCTCCTCCTGCTGCTTTTGTATCTTGGCAAGGATTGAACGGTACCGAACATGACACCGATTGTATGAAATGGTGGATATTTAACTTGGGCGTCCCAAAAGTAAACGATCGAGAAAAAGCCAACAACTGCCAGAAGGACAGATGTCCAAGGCGGAATATACCGGAACACAAATTCCAGAATCTCCAGTAGGTCATCCAAGAAGCTTTGATCTTTTGCGCGACGTCCCATAAAACCAAATCTGATGTGAAGGAAAGACTGATACTGGTTTGGCCTTGATGCAATGGAAATCGCAGTCAGGTTATGCCAGTTGGCAAGCCCGGCGTCTGTGGACTATCGGCTACAATATTTTCGCGGAGCGAAAATAGGAGTTGGGAGTCGGGGCAGCAACAGGAGCCAGAATCCAGAATTCAGGAGTAAATCTGCGGTCATCCGCGAAATCTTCCGCCTTCGTTTACTTCGGCGCGACAAATGGCGGATAAAAAATCAGCGTCCTTGGCGCCTTGGTGGTTAAATCCGTGTTTCATCTGTGTTAATCTGTGGCTGCAATTTCCCGTTCCCTCCATTGACTCTGCGTGCTCCTGTTCAAGATCAATTTCGGTTTTCGGGTCCAATCTGCGTATGGGGTGAACACCCCATATCCCCGGCCCGGCCCATGGGGTAAAATTGCTCGCAATAATTTTGACAAAATTAATTTTATGATGGGGAGGAGTTTCCGATGAGAACCGGCCAGGAACTGATTATCGCCACCAAACGATATGCCGAAGATTCCACCGCGAAAAGCTGGTGGTGCATCCTTTCCACCGCGTTCCTGCTCCTGTTCACGCTGGCCGGCACGCATTGGAACCTGCATCCGGCCGGGAAAGGGGTCTGCAGCGTTCTGAGCGGCTTGTTGATCCTGCGACTTTTCGTGATTTTTCACGACCAACAGCACCACGCCATCCTGCCGCGATCCCGGCTCGCGGAAATCCTGATGCGGGTGTTTGGCATCCTGGTTTTGAGCCCGAGCAACATCTGGCGCAGCTCCCACAATCATCATCACAATCACAATTCCAAACTGCGCGGCTCGCACATCGGGTCCTTCCCCATCATGACCCGGGACCAGTATCTCAAATCGCCAGCCCTGACGCGCCTCAAGTATCTTTTCATGAGGCATCCGTTGACGATGCTCGGCGGTTACTTCTTTGTGTTTTTATACGGGATGTGCCTTAATCCGTTCATCAAGGATCCCCAAAAATATTACGACAGCCTGATTGCGCTGCTGGTCCACGTCGCCATCGGCGTGGGGTTGACGCTGGCCTGGGGATGGCAGGGGTTGTTGCTGACGCAGACCATCCCGCACCTGATCGCCAGCGCCATCGGATCGTATCTCTTCTACGCGCAGCACAATTTCCCCGGCGTCTCGTTCAACGACAAGGCCGGGTGGACCTACGAAAAAGCGGCCATGGAATCGTCGAGCTTCATGAAGACCAACCCGATCATGGCCTGGTTCACGGCCAACATCGGTTATCATCACATTCATCATCTGAACTCGCGCATTCCGTTTTACCGGCTGCCGGAAGCCCTGCGCGGGATGCCGGAACTGCAAACCGTGACCACCACATCGCTCCATCCCGTGGAGATATTCCGCTGCCTGCGGTTGAAGGTCTGGGACGTTGAAGCGCAATGCATGATCAGCCTTCGCCGCCTGGCCCGGGCCAGCGCTCCGGTCCCCATGTCGGAATGCAATTACAACCATAACCCTGAAACCAATATAACCTAATGACCATCACCGCTTCTCAAATCGCCGAACGCGTCCAGGGCGAAATATCTGGCGACGGAACCACCCCGCTGACGGGATTTGCATCGGCCGACCATGCCCGGGCCGGCGACCTCACCTTTGCCGACAAGGAGGAATATTTCGCGGCGGCGGAACAAAGTGCCGCGGCGGCGATTCTGGTCCCGCGCGGTTTCAGCTCGACGAAAAAGGTCGTGATTCGTGTGCCCAACCCGCGAATCGCGGTGGCCAGATTGTTGCCCGTCTTTTTCCCGCCGGACCAGCTGCCGCAAGGCATTCATCCCACCGCCAACATTGACCCGTCGGCCCGGGTGGATGCCACGGCGCATGTCGGGCCCGACTGCGTCGTCGGCGCCCGGGTGCAGATTGGCGCGCGCTCGGTGTTGATGGGCGGCAATCATGTCGGGCGCGATTCCAGCCTGGGCGATGACGTTTGTCTGTTTCCCAACGTGGTGATTTACCACAAAACGGTCATCGGCCATCGCGTGGTGATTCACGCCGGCACGGTGATCGGCTCGGACGGCTATGGTTATGTCTTCGACGAGGGCCGGCATCGCAAGGTGCTTCAGGTCGGCAACGTCATCATTCACGACGACGTCGAAATTGGCGCCAATTCGGCGGTGGATCGCGCCGCGCTGGGGTCCACCGTGATCGGCGCCGGAACGAAGATCGACAACCTCGTGCATGTGGCGCACAACGTGGTGATGGGCCGCCATTGTCTGGTCATGGGCCAGGCCGGATTCGCGGGCAGCACGCAACTCGGGGATTACGTGGTCATCGCGTCCCAGTCCGGCATCGCGGGGCATTTGAAGCTCGGCCATCAAGCCATGGTCGGCGCAAAATCCGGGGTGATGCGCGACGTTCCGGACGGCGGAAAAGTCCTGGGCATCCCGGCGGCGCCCGACAAACAGGCGAAGCGGCAAATGATCGCGGTGCAGCAATTGCCGGAGATGGTCCATCGCCTGCGCGAGCTGGAAAAGCAGGTCGCGGAGCTTGCGGCAAAACTGGATGTGACGAATGGCGAGCGGCAGGATCTGATGGTTGAGAGTTGAGCCGTCTTCGCTCCGCTTCGCCGCGCCAAGAAGTTGAGGAGCGAGTGGCGGGTGGCAGGCGACCAGTAATCAGGGATCAGAAGAAAATCTGCGTTTCTCTGCGCAATCTGCGGACAAAACCCTGGCGTTCCTGGCGTCCTGGCGGTTAAAAGAGTTGAATGGGTGGAATTCAGCCGGGTTGCTTCGGGTCGGATTCGCTCAAATCGTCTTTGCTGCCGCCGGCCGGCGACTGCCCGGCGGGTGACCCATTTTCGGCCGTGGCCATCTTCAGCGATGCCTTGATGATCCGACGCGAGGTGCCATGTACGTCTGCCGCCTGGTCCAGAAATAAATCCTTGAATGTTTTCATGTTCGTTTATTGGTTATTGATTGGTTTGGGAATCAGTTGCTGCTGCTCGTGGTGATCTGCACTTCCAGCTGGTTGTCCACGTTCCCGGCGTGCGCGATCCGATCCGCGATTTCACCGATGAGTTGTTTTTCCCCGGCGCTGTTGACCGGCCCGCACAGGATGACCCGGCCATCAATGGCGGTGATCTTCACGTTTCTGGCATTCTCGGACATTCTGCTGTCGGCGATGATTGCATTGCGGATCTG
>JBEKSU010000119.1:0-11092 GCA_049516755.1 Verrucomicrobiota bacterium
GCCGGGCTGGTGGATTTGCGCCGCATTGATGTGTCCCTGCCGGGAGTCGTGGTCGCGACGACGGGGCAGGGGAGCGAAATTACTTTTGGTTTGAACAATTTGGAGCAACAATTGCGGCGCTGGCGCGAAATTTACGATTTGGGACAACGCATGAACCAGGCAGTGGCGTCGCTTAATCTGGCGGTTTCCAACAATGTTCCAGTTCACTGGAAGGAAGCCGTCGCCACGCCGTCCGCGTCTCCCAAGGCATTCAACCCCGCACACCCCCGGAGGAAAAATGTTTGATGATTCATCCCTCATCGTCGGTTTGGAAATAGGCACGTCCAAGGTCTGCGCCGTTGTCGGTGAGCGCAACGCCGACGGCTCGCTGAACATCATCGGCCTCGGCCAGGCGCGCTCGCGCGGCGTGCGCAAGGGCGAAATCGTGGACACGACGCAGGCCGAGGAGGACGTGCGCAACGCCATCGTCGAGGCCGAACAGATGGCCGACGTGGAAATCCGGAACGTTTATCTCGGCGTCACCGGCGCGCACATTCGCGGCTTCAACAATCGCGGCGTGCATCCGGTGGTTTCCGCCGACCGTGAAATTTCCGAGGACGACGTGCAGGACGTGGTCAAGAATGCCAAGGCGATCAATTTGCCGACGGAAAACAGCGTCGTTCACGCCATCCGCCAGCATTTTTTTGTGGACGGCCAGGATGGCGTCACAAATCCCGTCGGGATGCTCGGTTCACGGCTCGAAGTGGACGTCCACGTCGTTCACGGCAACACGAACCGCCTCCAAAACGCCATCCGCCTCGTCAAAGGTTTGCAACTGGAGGTGGATGAAATCGTTTTCAACGGTCTGGCGTCGTCGCTCGCACTGCTGTCCAGCGAACAGAAGGAACTGGGCGCGCTGGTCATTGACATCGGCGGTGGCACGACGGACTACGTCGTTTACACCAATGGCGTCATCCGGCACACGGGTGTTCTGGCGATTGGCGGGGATCATGTTTCCAACGACCTGGCGTACGGTCTGAAAGTGCCGTTGAGCCGCGCCGAAAAACTCAAGCTCGAACACGGCTCGGCGCTGGTGGACAAGGAAACCAAAGGTCAGACGATCACCATCACCAACGAACTCGGCCTGCCGTTGAAAACGGTCAACGTCGAACATCTGCGCCGCATCATGTCGCTGCGACTCGAGGAAATCTTCCGGCTGGTCGCGCAGGATCTGGAGCAGGCCGGACTTTTTGACTATCTGCGCGCGGGTGTTTTCCTGTGCGGCGGTTGTGCCCGGGTCCCGCAAATTGCGCCGCTCGCCGAGCAGGTGATGCAGATGCCCGTGTCGCTCGGCCAGACCAATTCCATCAGCGGCCTGAAATCCGCGCTCGACCAGCCGGAATTCGTCAGCGCCATCGGCCTCGTCAAGTTCGGCTCGTTCAAAACCCGCAAACGCGAAGGCCGACCGTCCCTGACGCAGGGAATCAAGGGCACCATCGCCAGTTTTTTGCGCCGTTCCTGAATCCAATTCATCATGAAAACCAAAACCCAGACCTCAGCGGCAATGCTTGAGCCGGCCCGGACCCCGGCGGTGAAAATTTTCGGCGTGGGCAGCGCCGGCATCACCATGCTCAACACATTGAATGGCGGCGATTTCGCGGGCGCGGGTCTGGTGGCGGTCAACACCGACGCGTCATCGCTGGCAGCGTCGTCCGCCGCCGTCAAAATCCAGCTCGAAACGAAATTGCTGCGCGGCCTGGGCACCGGCGGCGACCCCGAGCGCGGCCGGGCCATTGCCGAGGAACAATTTGCCATGCTCAAGACCGCGTGCGAAGGCGCGGACGTGGTTTTTGTGATTGCCGGTCTGGGCGGCGGCGCGGGCAGCGGCATCAGCCCCGTGCTCGCCCGCGCGGCGAAGGAAGCCGGTGCGCTGGTGCTGGCGTATGTGACGCTGCCGTTCGCGTGCGAGGGCAACCGCCGCCAGCAGCAGGCACAACAGGCGCTCGACCAGCTCAAGTTCGTTGCCGACGGCGTCATCTGTCTGCCGTGCCAGAAGACCTTCAAGTTGATTGATGAGAACACCAGCGTGCTGGACACGTTCCGCATCACCGACGGACTGCTCGTGGAAAGCGTGCGCGGCGTCTGGCGATTGCTCTCGCGGAAAGGTTTGATCCAGATTCATTTCGACGATTTGTGCGCGTTATTGCGCGACCGCCATGCCGAGAGTGTGTTCGCCTGCGTGGAGGCCACCGGTCCGGCGCGCGCGCGCGAGGTTGTTGAAAAACTGGTGGCGCATCCGCTGCTCGACGAGGGCCGGGCGCTGGCCGAATCCAGCGCGGTGCTGGTGAGCCTGATGGGCGGAAAAGAACTGGCCATGGCCGAGGTGAATCGCGTGATGGAACAAATCGGCCGGCAATGCGAACACGCGCAAATCATCATGGGCGCGGCCGTGGATGAAACGCTGAAAAACCGTTTGTTTGTGACCGTGATTGCGGCCAAACCCGGCCCGGTTCCCATGGAATTGCCTCCGCTCGCGGCATCCGGCGATTCAGCGGAACAGGTGACGGCGCGGGGCATCATGGGGCGGCCGGGTTCGCGTTGCGCTTCAACGTCATTGACTCCGGAGCAGCGCGAACAGTTGGTGGCCAAAAACGCCGGCGCTCGCGCGCGAAAATCCAATCCCAAGATGCGCCAGGCGCAGTTGTCGCTGGCGATCATTTCCAAGGGACGTTTCGACAAGAGCGAACCGACGATACACAAGGGGGAAGACCTCGACATCCCGACCTACGTCCGCCGCGGCGTGGCGTTGAATTGAATTCTGCTCAGTAATTATTCTTCGACCAGGCGGCCAATATGCCGTTGGTGTCGAAGGTCAATTGCAGCATCTCGCTGTTGTAGCCGCCTCCGGGGGTTTGGCCGGCGCTGAAGCCGGTGCTGCCATAATAGGACATGCCGGTATTTAACTGGGGAGCGACCGGGGGTTGGACAAACCATTTGTACACGGCTTTGCCGTCGCTGAGCCTGGCCTGCCGGGCCGGTACACCGAGTTCGGCCACCGCCTGGTCGTACGTGTAATGCCCCACGCGGCTGTCCCAGTCAATCGGTGGCCGGGTTGCGCAGCTGGTGAAAAACGCGACGGCCAGTGCCAGGCTGACCGGCAATGAAAATTTCACGGCGAGGTTCATTTTTATAAATAAAACTTAGCAGAACACATGCCACCTGCAAAGATGTCTTTCGGAGGGGCGGGTTCCATTAACCCCTGACTGAATCCGCGGCACGGCAGAAGCCGTGACTCAATCGTCCTCGTCGTCGTCCTCGTTCTCGTCATCGAAACCGAAGCAATCGAGGACCAGCCTTCGCACAGGCGCTTCGGCGCGGCAGGCGAGGACGAGAAGGAGGACGAGAACGAAAGATCACGTTTCTTTCCGAGGAAACAAGGGCGCCGGTTCGCCGATTTTGTGGCCGGCCGGCAAGCCGCCCCAGGTCGCGGCGTCGAGTTTTTCCGGCGCGCCGCTCAAACCGAGTTGCGTGTAAATTTTCACCGCTGTGCCGGGCAGAAACGGCCAGAGCAGCACCGCCAGCACCCGGCAGGTTTCCGTCAGGTTGTAGAGCACTTCATCGAGCCGTTTCGCCTGGGCCGGGTCCTTGGCGAGCTTGAACGGCGCGGTCTGGTCCACGTATTGGTTGGCGCGTGTGACGAGTCCCCAGATGCTTTGCAGCGCGGCCTGAAGCTGATTTTGCTTGAACAAGGCGCGCGTTTCGTCCGCGGCTTTCGCGGCGGCGGCGGCCAGTTCGTCGTGCTTTGCCGGCACCACCCCGATGCGGTAACGCTTCAGCATCGAGAGCGAGCGGTTGACGAGATTGCCCAGACCGTTCGCGAGTTCGGCCTGATAACGCGACTTGAATCCGGCGTCCGTCCAGTTGCCGTCGGGGCCGATGTCCAGTTCGCGCAAGACGTAAAACCGGAAGGCGTCCAGGCCCCATTCGTCAATGACCGCGACCGGGTCAATGATGTTGCCGGTGCTCTTGCTGATCTTGGCGCCATCCTTCTGCCACCAGCCATGCACGAGGATTTGTTTTGGCAGCGGCAGGCCCATCGCCTTGAGCATGATCGGCCAATACACGGCGTGGAACTTCACGATGTCCTTGCCGATGACGTGAATATCTGCCGGCCAGAGGGCCGGCGGAGATGGGAGATGGGAGTTGGGAGCTGGGGGATTTAGTGCGTTGCGAACCGTGGCATCGCCATGGGCGGCGGGGATGCTGATGTAATTCACCAGCGCGTCGAACCAGACATAAGTGACGAAATCCTTGTCGAAGGGCAGGGGAATGCCCCAGTTCAACCGTGCCGCCGGCCGGGAGATGCAAAGGTCTTCCAGCGTGTTGTTTTTCAGGAAGCCAAGCACCTCGTTGCGCCGGTAATCGGGCTGGACGAAGGACGGGTTCTTTTCGAGATAATCAATCAGCCATTGCTGCTGCTCGCCCAGTTTGAAGAAATAATTATCCTCCTTCAGCTCAATGACCTCGCCGTAGCTGGGATCGAAGGTCCCGTCCGGAAGACGGTCTTTGTTGGTCAGGAAGGTTTCTTCCTTGGTCGAATAAAAGCCCGAGTAGGTCTGTTTATAAATCTGGCCGGCCTGGAAAACCTTGGCGAGGCCGGCCTGGACAATTTCCTTGTGGCGGGGCTGGGTGGTGCGGACGAAATCGTCGTTGGTCAATTCGAGTTTTTTTACAAACGCCAGCCAGTCCGCCGCCAGTTCGTCGCAATAGGCCTGCGGCGATTTGCCCCCGGCTTGCGCGGCCTGCTGGACCTTCTGGCCGTGCTCGTCGAGCCCGGTCAGGAAAAACACTTCCTGTCCCAGACTGCGGCGCGACCGCGCGATGACGTCGGCGACGATTTTCTCGTAGGCATGGCCGAGGTGCGGCTGGCCGTTGACGTAATCAATGGCGGTGGTGATGTAAAACCGTTTGTTCATTGTCGAACAGTGATTGTAACGCGGAAATCCGCCAAAGCCAGCGCGGAAAAAGCCGGGAAAAACCGGAACTTGCGCGGCCACCGGCTTTGAAGCACCCTTATCTCATGCTGCCGGATGAACAGGCCAGTCCCGAACAAATTGCGTTGTTCCGCCAGATGACGCCGGAACAGCGATGGCAGGCAGCACACCGGCTTTACTGGACAATGCGTCGGCACAAAGCCGCCTTCCTCCGGAGCGTGCATCCCGACTGGCCGGAGCAGCGGGTGGCGGCGGAAGTCCGCGAGATTTTCTCCCATGCCCGAACCTGACCTGATCGAACTGTTCGTGAAGCCGTTGAACCAGACGGGAATCCGGCATCTCATCAGCGGCAGCGTGGCCGCCATGCTCTACGGCGAACCGCGCGTGACTCATGACATTGACTTCGTGGTTTTTCTCCGTACCGAAGACGTGCCCCGGCTGGCCGCGATTTTCCCGCCGCCGCAATTTTACGTTCCGCCTGCCGCCGTTATTTTGGAAGAAATGGCGCGGGAAAAACGCGGTCATTTCAACATCATCCACGCCGATTCTGGATTGAAGGCCGATTTCTACACCGCTGGCCGTGATGAATTGCACGCCTGGGCGTTTCGCAATGCCAGATCCTATCCCATCGGGAAAAATTCCATTACGCTTGCGCCGCCGGAATACGTCATCGTTCGCAAGCTGGAATATTATCGCGAAGGCAGCTCGGAAAAACACCTGCGCGACATCCGCGCCATGCTTGCCATCTCTGGCGACCTGTTGGACCGCCCCGCATTGCAGGACTGGATCACCCGGCTCGGTTTGGAAACCGAATGGCAGCGGATGACGGGATGATATTAAGCATGGCCGAGGTGCGGCTGGCCGTTGACGTAATCAGTGGCGGTGGTGATGTAAAACCGTTTGTTCATCGGAGCGAACAGTGTGGCGGACAAAGGCGGCATTGGCAATCCCGCGCAGTGTGACCCGGTGGGGCGAGTGTCCCCGCGAGCCGGAGGCCAATGAATGCACGGTTCGTCAGGAGCCTTCCACCCTCCGTAGCAAGACTACTGCGGAGGACGGGCGCCCACCGGATAAAGTGTTCCCGCTTGCCGCGAGTTGATTTCATGCTATCATGCCTTTCGGCTGTGGCGGAAAACCAGCCGGCAACCAAAAACCGCATGAACACCGAGCTTTCAAACTTCGCCGCGCGTTTGCGCGAGATCGTAGTTTCGGAGGGCCGAGTTCCGCGAGGCCCTGACTTGAAAGACCAGAATGGGTGCTCGTGTAACTCGCCCCTCCGAGATTTCAACCGGCTCGCCCTCGAACTTTTCGCGCTCCAGTTGAAATTCAACCCCGCCTACCGGAAAATCTGCGCCGGCCGGAAACTGATGCCGGGGGCCGTCGAGCATTGGATGGAAATCCCCGTTGTGCCTACGGCGGTGTTCAAGGAACTGGATCTGACATGTCTGCCGCCAGGCGAACGCACTGCGGTCTTTCATTCCAGCGGCACGACGGAACAAAAACCCAGCCGGCACTTCCACAGTGCTGAGTCGTTGAAAGTTTACGAAGCATCGTTGTTGCCGTGGTTTTTTGAAAATGTCCTGCCCGATTTACGATTTACGATTTACGATTTACGATTAGTTTGCCTGACGCCGCCGCCCGCACAGGCGCCGCATTCATCTCTCGTCCACATGTTTGAAACCGTTTGGCAGCAACTGGGTGGGGCGAGCGTCCCCGCGAGCCGGACATTTCTTGGCGACATTGCGGCAGACGGTTCCTGGACGCTGGATTTCGCAGCCGTGGTTGACGTTTTGGCTTCCGTATGTTCTGACTCTCGTAGCAGCCGAGGTAACGAGGCTCTAACCGATTCCGAAATGCGGGAAGTCAGAGCCTCCTCACGTCGGCTGCTACATATTCCGCAGTCGGCAAATCCCGTGCTCCTGCTCGGAACGGCATTTTCGTTCGTCCACTTGCTGGATTATCTGGCGGAAAACGATTTGCGATTCCAGTTGCCCGCCGGTTCCCGGGTGATGGAAACCGGCGGCTACAAAAACCGTTCACGCGCGATGCCGAAAGCTGAACTGCACCAGCTTATCACCGAAAGGCTCGGAGTGCCGCCATCTCACATCATCTGCGAATACGGCATGAGCGAACTGAGTTCACAGGCGTATGATTCGAGAATCCAGAATCCAGAATCCAGAATCCAGAATCGCGTTTTCCAATTCCCTCCGTGGGTGCGGGTGCAAATCATCTCGCCCGAAACCGGATACGAGGTGGCTGACGGTGAAACGGGTTTGATTCGTGTGTTTGATCTGGCCAACGTCTTTTCCGTGATGGCGATTCAGACCGAAGACCTGGGCATTCGTCGCGGGAATGGTTTTGAATTATTGGGCCGCGCACAACTGGCCGAACCGCGTGGTTGTTCACTGATGTCTCAAACCGCAATCCGCATTCCGCAATCAAATGACCCTGCCCAACTATTTTCTCGCTGATCTGCCGCCGGAGGCGACGCTGTCGCCGGCCATGGTCACGGAGGCGTGCCAGACGCTGAAACGCAACCGCGCGCAGTATCTGGCGCAGCGTTCCACAGGCAGCTTGGTCGGGGTGTTGTGCGATGTGGCGGAGGGTTGGTTGAAACCGGACAACACCTTTCGCCGGCTGGCGCTCGAATCCGGGCCGGAAAAAACCGGTTTTTCCCGGGCGACGCTGCAAAAAGGCCTCGATAATTTTTTCCGCCAGTTCACGCCGGAAAATTTTCATGCGTTGCTGATGCAGGAATTGGGTGATGCCGTCAGTGTGACGGGTGACGGGTGTCGGGTGACGAGCGAAGCCGTTTTCCAACGTCACTCGTCACACGCCGCTCGCCACCTTTGGCAGGGACCCGAATTGCTGGTGCACATTACGGCGGGCAATCTCCCGAATCCGGCGCTGATGAGCATTGTGCTTGGCCTGCTGACCCGGTCGGCGCAGTTTGTGAAATGCGCGCACGGCGCGGAGTTTCTGCCCCGTCTGTTTGCCCATTCCATTTATGACGCGGATGCCAAACTTGGCGCCTGTCTGGAAATTGCCGGTTGGCGCGGCGGCCATGCGGGCCTGGAGACGGCAGTATTCGCCGAGGCCGATTGCGTTACTGCGACCGGCAGTGACGAGACGCTGGCGGCGATCCGTGCGCGGTTGCCGTTCAAAACCCGCTTTCTCGGCTATGGCCACCGCGTGAGCTTTGGTTTTGTGGCCCATGAGGTTTTGTCGGACTTGCACGCCCGGAAAATCGTGTCGCGCACCACGGATGACGTGGTGGCGTGGAACCAGCTGGGTTGTCTTTCGCCGCACGTGGTTTATGTGCAGACCGGCGGCGAAGGGTCGCCGGAGAAATTCGCGGAGCTGCTTGCTGACGAACTGGAGCGGCGCGAACAGACCGAACCGCGCGGGGAATTGCCGCCGGAACATGCGGCGGCCATCGCGTCGCGCCGGGGAATTTACGAGGTCCGCGCGGCGCACTCGCCGGAGACGACGCAGCATTGGTGCAGCCGGGATTCGACGGCGTGGACTGTGGTTTATGAGGCGGACGCGAGGTTCCAACTGTCGTGTCTGAACCGGTTCATTTATGTGAAGCCGGTGCGGGACCTGGCGGAAGCGTTGCAATACGCCGAAACAGTGCGCGGCCAGGTTTCGACCGTCGGGCTTGGCGTGCCGGAACACAAACTGGAGGAACTGGCGGTGCAACTGGCGCGCTGGGGCGCGACGCGGGTGTGTCCGCTGGGCCGGATGCAAAACCCGCCGCTTACCTGGCGCCACGACGGCCGGCCGGCGCTGGGTGATTTGGTGACGTGGGCGGACGTGGAAATGGCAGATGGCAGATAGCAGATGGGAGTTGGGGATCCCGATTCCTAACTTCCAACTTCCATCTCCCAGCTCCGAGCTATTATGAAAATGGAATTGCGAAAAACGTTTCAATTCGAGGCGGCGCATCTGTTGCCGCTACTGCCGAAGGCGCACAAGTGCCGGCGATTGCACGGGCACAGCTTCAAGGTGGACATCGTCGTGGCGGGCGAGTGCGACCCAAAGCTCGGCTGGCTGATGGATTACGCGGACATCACAGCGGCGTTCAAGCCGGTTTGGGAAAAGCTCGACCATCGTTATCTGAACGACATCACCGGCCTGGAGAATCCGACCAGCGAGGAAATAGCGGTTTGGATCTGGAAAAAGCTGAAGCCGAAGCTGCCATTGCTCACCGAGGTCGTCGTGGCGGAAACCTGCACGGCACGGGCGGTTTACCGCGGTGAATAATTTACCCAAAAGCAAGTATTGACGAAGTGCAGGCAATTGATTTAACGAATGGTGGCAGCGGACCAACAACTTGAGGTAACCATGAATAAAACCGTTAGCACACCAGCCTGGCAGGACAAACTCATCGAATACGTCATCAGCCACAGCGGCGCGCTAGTATCAGCACTGGTCGTGGTGGTGGCTGGTTTCATCCTCGCGGGTTGGATTGGCAAACTGTTGAACCGCTGGCTGGAAAAGAAGGCGATGGAACCGCCGATGCGCAAGTTGCTGGTGCGCATCCTGCGCCTGCTCATATTTGCCATGGCCCTGGTCATTGCGCTGGGCACGGCGGGCATGGATGTGACGGCGTTGATCGCCGGTGTCGGCGTGGCGGGCGTGGGCATCGGCCTGGCCATGCAAGGCATTCTCAGCAATCTTATGGCCGGATTGACCATCATCTTCACCAAACCGTTTCGCTTCGGCGAATATATTGAAATTGCCGGCGTGCAGGGGCAGGTGACCAATATCGAACTTTTTACGACCACGCTGCTGCATGCCGATCATTCAGCGGTGGTGATTCCCAACCGGAAAATCATCGGCGAGATTCTGCACAACTACGGCCACATCCGGCAGCTCAACCTGAACGTTGGGGTCGCTTACGGGACCAACATCAACATGGCCGTGACCATTGTGCGCGGTGTGCTGTCGCGCAACGCGCGGGTGCTCAAGGAACCCACCCCGGGCGTCGGCATCACCATGCTGGCCGATTCGTCCATCAACCTCGCCGTCTGCCCGTGGACGGCGGTGGCCGATTACGGCCCGGCACAGACGGAAATTTACCAGGACATCATCGAGCAGTTCCGGGCCAACAACATCCAGATTCCCTTCCCGCAACGCGAAGTGCGGACGCTTACTAACCCGGCCTGAACCGGGTCAGCCACCTTTGCTGCCGGTGCGCCTCATGGAACAAGGCGGAGGAAATTAACCAGCGGGAAATTTGCAGCCTATCTTCATATCAGGCCCCTTCAAGGTAACGTGAAACATGACTGTCCGAAATGCTCTCAGCTTTGGGAACGAGGTCCTTCCGAAATCTACGAATCTCTTGATTTAAAAATTTCCGGCCGAAGATGCCATCATTTAAGATGCGGCCAACCTCACGAAAACCATTCTTCTCAAGGATGCGAGCGGAAGGAGGATTCGTGACGAAGCATGCGCTGAACAGCACCTTCAGGTGAAGTTCTTCTCGAGCTTGGTTGACGGTGAGGCGCGCTGCTTCCGTGCCGATACCGCGGCCTTGATAGTCGCCTGCAATCCAATAATCCAGCTCGGCACAGCCCCTCTCCCAATCTATCGCATTCAGCGACATCAAACCGCAAAACGCATCATCCGACAAAACCATAAAGACGGCCTTTTTCTTCTCGGACATCGCCTTCAACGTCTGGTTCATCCATCTTACTGAGCCGTCTCGTGGATAAGGGTGCGGTACATTGGACGTCGCGCTAACACGCGAATCTGAGGCGTGGTGCTGAAGATCGACCAAATATCGCGGAGTGGGAGCGACCAGTGTTATCATCTTTTGCCTAACAAATAATGGACGACCGGTTCTGCAATCTATCCTTTTTCATGTTTGTGAGTGTGTTTCGCATTTAAGTTTCAGTCCTGCATGCTGCCTTTCCAACGACTGGAAGATTAATGGCAATTATCCGCCGGCTGGCGGCCAGTGCAATTCCTTTTTTGGAGGAGTTCACCGGGAAATGCAGGGGCGCGAAGAAAGCAGAGAACCGCAGAGCCGGATTTCCGGAGCGCGGACAGCTTTGTCCGCGCGAAGTCGCCGTTTCGGCAGAAACACGCGGACAAAACTGTCCGCGCTTCTT
>JBEKSU010000120.1:0-11072 GCA_049516755.1 Verrucomicrobiota bacterium
TGGACGCGGTCGAAAACGCCTTGGAACAACGCCTCTGCCAACTGGAATCCTCACCCGCCCAAATCCAATCCCTCACCGGTTTTGATTGGATTGTTAATGTTAGATTGAATGCAAAATAGTATTAGCTGGCATCGCAACCATCTGATTTCGTGATCAGGACAGGATCATGGTTAGCAGCATCTTGAACCGCGTGAATGCCTTGAGCGCGTGCGGTCGCTGGGCGGGCATGAGGATCAGTTCGCCGCCGGCCAGATGATGCGGCTTGCCGGAAATCACGATCTGCACCTCGCCTTCAAGCACCTGCACCAGTGCGTCGAACGGCGCCGTGTGTTCGCTCAAGCCCTGGCCTTCGTCGAAGGCAAAAAGGGTAACCGTGCCGGTGGGTTTCTTGACCAGTTCGCGGCTCACGATGGCGCCGTCCTGGTAGTTCACCAGTTCGGCGACCCGGGCCGGCAACGCGCCGGCGAGCCCCTTGCATTTTGTTTTCGTGTCCGGTTTCATGATATTTTGCCGTCACTGCCTCCGATTTCTTCGCCGCAACCAATTAACCAGTAGGGCCGAGCTGCCGCTCGGCCTAGCGGCGCGGCAGCGCCGCCCTACCCGCCCGCGCTACAACATGATTCGCCGTTGATATGCCGGGCGGTTGCTGGCAATTTACGCCCGATGACGCATCTCGTCCATGCCCGCAAAGTCTTCGACATCGAGCTCGCCGCGCTCAAGGTCGTGCGCGCGCAGCTCGACAACTCGTTCGCGCGGGCAGTTGAGACGATTGTCGAGGCGGTGAAGCAACGAAGCAAGATCATCGTTGTCGGCATCGGCAAATCCGGCAACGTCGGCCAAAAAATTTCCGCCACGCTCACCAGCACCGGTTCCACCAGCGTTGTCCTCAACAGTGTGGACGCCTTGCACGGCGACGTGGGCGTCGTCAACGACGGCGATGTGATTCTGGCGTTGAGTTATTCCGGCGAGTCGGAGGAATTATTGGCCCTGCTGCCCGTACTGAAGCGGTTTTCGGTCAAAATCATTTCCGTCACCGGTGGCGTCAAGTCGTCGCTCGCGCGGCATAGCGACGTCGTGTTGAACGTTCGCGTACCCCGGGAAGCCTGCCCGTTCAACCTGGCGCCCACGGCCAGCACAACGGCGATGCTCGTCATGGGCGACGCGCTGGCGATGGCGGTGCTGCAGGCGCGCGGGTTCAAGCAAAACGATTTTGCCAAATATCATCCGTCCGGCGCAATCGGCCGCGCCATGCTGCTGCGCGTCGGCGACATCATGCGCACCGGCGAGCGCAACGCCATTGCGCGCGAAGACCTGGCCGTGAAGGAGGCGTTGCTCGTGATGACGCGCGCCAAATCCGGCAGCCTGAGCATCGTCAACGCGCACGGCAAGCTCACCGGCGTGTTCACCGACGGCGACTTCCGCCGGCACATGGCCGTGAACGAAAATCTGTTGAACCAGCCGCTGAAAAAGGTGATGACGCCCAGGCCAATTTGCATCCGCGAGAACGCCCTGGCCGTCGAGGCGCTTAAAATTTTCAACGAGCGGAACATTGACGACCTCATCGTCGTGAACGCGAAGCGCGAGCCGGTGGGCTTGGTGGATTCGCAGGACCTGCCGAAGCTGAAAATAATGTAAGGCGTGTTTTTAAAAACCATTTGCAGCTGCGGAGCAGCGACCGATGGTAGCCCACGGTGAAACCGTGGGTTGGTCGTCCAAAAAAATCAAGCCCCGGCAGGGGCGGCAGAAAATCGCCGACGGAAATTTCTTTCGCCCCATCCGGGGCTTTTTCTTTTTGTACATTGATACCCACGGTTTCACCGTGGGCTACTGGCTTGCGCGCCTCCGGCGCTGACACGGTAAACTGACTTTGAAGCCGTGTCTTTGCGCCTTAGCGTGAAATTTCGTCACGTCGCAAATTTCAGGTAAATTACCTTCAGATACTCCGCTTCCTTGAAGGTGGCCGGATGATCCGGCGGATGCCGCAATGTTTTCAGTTCCGCAAATTTTCTTCCCGACTTTGCCGCCGCGCGCCGGACGGCTTCAAAGAAGTTCTCCGCTGGGACGTGCGCGGAACATGAGCCCGCCACCAAAATTCCGCCAGGCGCGAGCCGGGCGATGCCCAGCGTCGCCAGCCGTTCGTACGCGCGCAGGGCACCCTCGCGCTCCGTGGCGCGCTTGGCCAGCGACGGCGGGTCCAGCACCACCAAATCGAACTTTGCCTTGCTGGTCGCCAGCCAGTCAAATGCATCGCCCTGTGCGGTGTCATGATGACACGCGGCCACACCGGGACAATTTTGGTTCAGCGCGAAATTGCGCTTGGCCGCCGCCAGCGCGTGGGGGCTGATGTCAAGGTCCGTCACCGCGACGGCCCCGCCGCGCGCCGCATAACCCGAGAAGCCGCCGGAAAAACTGAACGCATTTAGCACGCGGCGGCCCCGAGCCAGTGTTTCCACCTCGCGCCGGTTCTCGCGTTGATCGAGAAAAAATCCGGTCTTCTGCCCGCGCAACACATCGGCCTCGAAACGCAGGTCGCTTTCCAGAAAAACCACCGGCCCGGCGGGTGGCAGGCCGTGGAGCACCTGCCCGTCACTCTGTTGGAATTGTTCTTCAGCGGTGGCCTGGATGTTGCGGCTGAGACGCAGAACAATGCGCTCGCCCGGAATATTTTCCTTAAGCAATGCCAGCGTGTCGTCCAATCGCGGCAGCCACGCCGCCGTGTAAAGTTTCAGCACGAGCGTCGTATCGTAGCGGTCCAGCACGAGGCCGGGCCAGCCGTCGCTTTCGCCGTGGATGAGACGGTAACCGGTGGTTTGCGCGTCGAACAAATCATGGCGGCGGGCGAGGGTTTGCTCCAGCCGCGTCTGCCACCACGCGCGATCAATTGTCTGCGGTCTGCCCGCGTGCAAAATCCGCACGCGAATTGGAGAATCGGGATCAAACAAACCCACGGCGAGAAAATGGTCCTTGCGGTCGTAAATCACCGCCAGTTCGCCGGTCTGCCCGGGGCGGTTCGATTCCAGGACGCTGTCGGAAAAAACCCACGGATGGCCGGAGCGCACCGCCGTTTCAGCCGCAGCGGTGATGCGCAGCCGCAGGCGGGTTGCCACAGGCTGGTTTGCGGCGGCGTCATGGGTGCGCGGCGAATTTTTCATCCGTGAGTAGTTCAAGTGTGCAAGTTGGAGTTCACGCTTCAGCGTGTCACCCGAACAAGCTAAAGCTTGAACTCCAACTATTCCAATCCGGCGGCCTTCCGCGCGCGCTTCAAAACGGTTTGCGCCAGCGCGCGGGCTTTTTTCGCTCCCTCGGACAATACCTTGTTCACGTAATCCGGGTTCGCAGCGAGTTCCGCCCGTTTCTTCCGGGCATCGGTAAAATAATTCCAGTAGTTTTCGAACAACGCCTTCTTCAAATCACCGTAGCCCAGCCCGCCGGCGCGCAGGCGGTTTTCAAAATCCCCGGCCACGGCCGCCGGCGCGACGAGTTTGAGCAGTTGGATGGCGAGATTTTTGTCCGCATCCGGTTTCGGCTCAGCCGGGGTACGGCTGTCCATGACGATGCCCATGATTTTTTTGCGCGTGGCCTTTTCCTCGCCGAAGATTTCGATCGCGTTTCCGTAGCTCTTGCTCATTTTCTGGCCGTCCGTGCCGGGCACCACGGCGACTTCGTCGCGGATTTGCGGTTCGGGAATAACAAACGTCTGGCCGTATTGCTCGTTGAACTTGATAGCAATGTCCCGCGTCATCTCGACGTGCTGCTTCTGGTCGCGGCCCACCGGCACGATGTTCGAGTCGTAAATCAAAATATCCGCCGCCATCAGCACCGGATACGCGAACAGGCCGTGGCTCGCCGCGATGCCTTTGGCGATTTTGTCCTTGTAGCTGTGCGCGCGTTCGAGCAGGCCCATCGGCGTCATCGTCGAAAGCAGCCACGTCAATTCGGTCACTTCCGGCACGTCGGACTGGCGGAAGAAGACGGTTTTTTGGGGGTCTAGGCCGCAGGCGAGAAAGTCCAGCGCCACATCGAGCGTGTTCTTGCGGCGCTCGGCCGGGTCGAACAGCGACGTCATCGAATGATAGTTGGCGATGAAGTAAAACGCCTCGCCTTTTTCCTGCAGCTCGAGGGCGGGTTTCATCATCCCGAAATAATTTCCGAGATGCAGCGTGCCGCTGGGCTGGATGCCCGATAAAATTCTCATGGGGCAAGGATAGCGGGGAATGAGGAAAACAGGAAAGAAGGAAACATCCAACATCCAACATCCAACATCGAACTCCCAACGACGCAGTTAGCCGCCGCCATTGGATGTTGAGCGTTGAATGTTCGATGTTATTTCTCCTTCAACGCTCCGGACTGGACCTCCCACCGCTGCAAGTCCTTCCCCAGTTCCGCCGGCCAGTTTTCCTCGGTGGCGGTCATAAAGACCTGGCCGCCGGTCTTGCGCGCCTGCTCCAGCAACGGCAGAAAACCGCTGCGCCGCTTCACGTCCAACTCGCCCATCACGTCGTCAATCAGCAGCACCGGCGCGGAGCCGTGGATGCCCGTGAGATATTCGGCCTGCGCCATTTTTAGCGCGATGGCCAGCGTGCGTTTCTGGCCTTCGCTGCCAAACTGGGCGGCGGACTTTTCGTTGAGCAACAATTGCAAATCGTCACGGTGCGGCCCGACCAGCGTGGAGCGGTACGTCCGTTCCCGGTTGCGCGACTGCGCCAGTTCCACGGCAAAATCCTTTTTGACGCTCGGCAGGTATTCGATGCGCAATTCCTCGGCGTCGTTGGAAATGCGGCGATACGCCAGCCGCGCGAGCGGCGAGAATTTGGGGGCCAGTTCGCGGCGTGCGCGGATGATTTCATTGCCGAGCTTCACGAGTTCCTGCGAAAAGCTGTCGAGCGCGGCTTCGTCGGTGGAGCGGTGTTTGAGCAGCGCGTTGCGGGCACGCACGGCGCGCATATAACGCTGGAGCAGCGGCAGATAGCCGGGCTGCGTCTGCGCCAGCAGCAGGTCGAGGAAACGTCGCCGGGCGCGCGCGGTGCCTTTGACCAGATGCGCATCCTCCGTGCAAAACACCACGGCGCGCAGCGTGCCAAGATAATCGCCAAGGCGTTTGACCGGTTGGCCATCCAGCGTCAGTTTCCGTTCGCGCGCCGACCAGTAGATTTTGATTTCACGTTCGCTATGGGTGGTCAGCATCGTAGCAGCCGACGTGAGTCGGCTCTGATCAGATGGAGCGGACTGACGTCCGCTGCAACCGGAAGAATTTGGAACCGTTCCGCCCACAACCGTCCCGCCCACGAAATAGCCCTTCTGTCCGTGCCGGATCATCTGCGCGCCGCCGACGCCGCGGAACGAGCGCAGCGTGGCCATGAGGTAAACGGCTTCAAGGATGTTCGTCTTGCCCTGCGCGTTGTCGCCGAGCAGCAGATGAAAGCCCGGTGAAAAGTCGGCGTCCAACCGCGGATAATTGCGGAAGTCCCGGAGTCGCAAATGGGCCAGATGCACGCCGTTAAAATGAATTGTAAGAATTCCGGCGGCGAGTTTTTTCGGCAATAGGGGACGTAAAATTGCGCAGATGGAGGCAAATCAAGTCATTTTCAGAAAAAAGGAGAAACTTCACTTCAACCAAAAGAAAGCACTAGGACGATTCATTGAATCGGTGATTTGATAGCCGATCTTTTGCGGATTAATGGAGGCGTTGGTCCAATTTAATGCAGGCACGCTGGTCCAATTGCCGGAAACGAGGTCGGGAGCTGTTTGCAGGGTGCGGTTCAATCCATCATCCGCCCAATAAATCACCGGATGATCGTTGAGATTGGTGGTTTGCAACACGGGTGTCGGCGGAATGATGAGGCTGAACAGGGTGCCCACGCCGTAGGCTCCGCCATATCGGGTTGTGCCGTATAGAACGCCGTCCGCCACCATCAATTCGGCCAGCGGCATCATGCCGTCGGCATTGATGTAATTGCCGTTGCTGGTGCCGGTTGTTGCCGAAAAATGCTTTAAGACGGCATAGCCGGAACCGTCCGGGTTCATCTTGAACACAACGCCATTGCCAAAAACACCGCCCCATTCGGTGGTGCCGTAGAGTACCCCGTTCCATGACACAAGTCCGGCGCGCACATACGAGCCGTCTGCGTTGGTGCCGTAAACCGGGTCAATGTCGGAAAATCTTTTGATCACGGTGTAACCCGTTCCGTCGGTGTTGATTTTGAAAACAATACTGTTGCTCAAGACACCATTGCCGTCGGTGGTTCCATAAAGGGTGTTGCCGGACAGGAGCAAAGTTGAATGCGGCTGCGTGCCATCGCCGTCATTAAAAGTTTTGAGCACGGTAAAACCCGTGCCATTTGTGTTGACCGAAAATATTGTGCCGCGATTTGAAATGCCGCCGTCGTAAGTCGTCCCAAATAACGTGTCGCCCGACAGCGCGACACTGCTCAACAGCAAGATGCCGTCGGTGACGGTAAAACTTTTAAGCAGTGCGAATCCGTTACCATCGGTGTTGACCTAAAACACGGTGCCCTTGTTCGAAACGCCTCCCCCCGTCGTGGTTCCATAAAGGACGTTGCCGGATAGAACCAGACCGGCATAGGGAGTCCTGCCATTGGTGCCGTTAAAATTGTTGAGCACTGCAAAGCCCGTCCCATCCAGCGCCAGGGAGAACACCGTTCCTCTGCCGCCGCTGCCACCTTCATACGTGGTGCCATAAAGCGAGTTGCCATCCGAAACCAAACCGGCCATTGGACCGGCTCCATCGCTGTTGGTAGGGATGCCGCTGGAATTTGCCGTCGGCGCGGAAAAACTTTTGATGACACTGTAACTCGTGCCATTTGTGTTGATCGTGAATACCGCGCCCCAACCGGCAGTGCCGCCGCCGAGGCTCGTTCCATACAACAGGTTGCTATTCAATATCAGTTTTCCCTGCGGATATGGGCTTGACGAGCCGGAGAAGTTGTAAAGGACGTGAAACGTCTGTGCTGAAAGGAAAAAAGACCGGAATAAGCAGCGCCGCGACAATCATGAGCCGAGCATTCATTCAATTGCCTTTTTATTTCAAAGTTCTTATAACAGATTCACGAACAAAGCGTCAAGTTATAAATCCTAGACATATTCCATTTGCATTCAGCTTTTTACCGTCTTGAACAGATTGATGAGTCGGACCAAGCGCGATCAGTGGCGGAGGTTTGGCGAACGACTCAAACCAGCAGCCACGGCTTCTTGATTTCCTACAAACCGCACCCTGATTCCACGCTTTCATTTGGGCATCGGAAAATGGTTTCATCTGCGCATGGCGCCGTGCGTGATTTTTGAGGATGAGCATCTGCTGGTGGTTCACAAGCCCGCCGGCTGGAACACGCACGCGCCCGGGCCGCATGCGGGCGAGGGCATTTATGACTGGCTGCGGCATCGCGAACCGCGCTGGGCCACGCTCGCCATCCTGCACCGGCTCGACAAGGAAACCAGCGGCGTGCTGGTCTTCGGCAAAACACCGGCCGCCAATAAGTCGCTCACGGAGCAATTCACCGAGCGCCGCGTTCGTAAAAAATATCTTCTGCTCACCGACCGGCCGGTGCCGCAACGCGAGTTCACCGTCAAAACCGCGCTGGTGCGCGTCGGCGAAAAGTACGCAAGCCGTCCGCCGCACGACGGCGCGGAAATCGCGGAAACGAAATTTCGGCTGGCGCCGAAGTCAGAATCCAGAATCCAGAATCCAGAATTTCAAATGCTGGAGGCTGAGCCGCTGACGGGAAAAACACACCAGATTCGTGTCCATGCGGCGGAAAACGGATTTCCGGTTCTCGGCGACACGCTTTACGGCGGCCCACCGGCGGCGCGGGTATATCTGCACGCAGCGGAAATTTCCTTCACCCATCCGGCAACAGGCAAACCGGTGACGTTTCAGGCGCCCGCTGACTTTGTAGGAGACGCGGTGACGAGTCCCAAAATTAAAACGGAAAAGTTAGAGCCTCCTTACGTCGGCTCCTACACATTGCGCTCCGCCATCTTCGAGCCGGAAATGACGGACGCTTTCCGCGTGATTCACGGTGCGAGTGACGGCTGGCCGGGCTGGCACGTCGAGCGATTGGGAAAATTCCTGCTGTCGCAGTCCGAACAACCGCTGCGCTCCGAACAGCTAGAAGAGTTGGCGCGGCTCGCAAAAATATTTTCCGCGACCGGGGCGTATCACAAAATCCTGTCGCGCCAGGTGCGGCGCACGACCGTGGCCGAAGCATCACCGCAGACGGTTCTGGGCGAAATCGCGCCGGAACGGTTTGAGATTTTCGAGAATGGCGTTCGGTTCGAGCTGGGTTTCAACGAAGGCTATTCCACGGGGTTATTCCTGGACCAGCGCGACAACCGCCGCCGCTTTTTGACCGGCCATGTCGCGGCTAATTTCGACTTTGGGCCATGGACTGGGGACTTTGGACTTTTGAATTGCTTTGCCTACACCTGCGGCTTTTCCGTGTGCGTGGCCAAGGCCGGAGTGAAAACCACAAGCCTCGATCTCTCGAAAAAATATCTCGAATGGGGCCGGCGCAATTTCGCGTTGAACGGCCTCGACCCGGCGGCGCACGATTTCATTTACGGCGATGCGTTTGACTGGCTGCGGCGGCTGGCGAAGAAAGGGCGCGCGTTCGACGCGGTGGCGATCGACCCGCCGACGTTTTCGCAGTCGAAGGAACACGGCGTATTTCGGGCGGAAAAAGATTACGGCAAACTGGTGGCCGCCGCGCTGCCGCTGGTCAAGCCGGGCGGAATCCTGTTTACTTCGACGAACGCGGCGGACTGGCCGCCGGAGAAATTTTTCGCGGAGGTGGAAAAGTCGATCCACTCAGCTCGGCGGAAAATTCTGCAGCGGCATCATGTCCCGCAACCGCCGGATTTTCCCATCAGCCGCGCCGAGCCGGCGTATTTGAAGACGGTGTGGTTGAAGATCGGGTAGCTGATCGCGATGAATCCATGAACTTGAAAACCTTCAATGTCGAAGCCGGCTTTCCGTCTCTGGACGAAGCCCGCCGGCTGGTCCTTGAGGAAATCAGGAAATCCAAACGCGAAGGTGTGCGCGTTCTGAAAATCATCCACGGTTACGGATCCTCCGGCAAGGGTGGCGCGTTGAATCATGGCCTGAAGAAATCTTTTGCGCTTCGCAGGAAAGAGGGCGTGATCAAGGACTTCATCCCTGGCGAGAACTTCACCATCTTCAATCCCATCGTGCTGGAACTTCTCGAAGCGGTGCCGGATCTGCGGGCGGATCCGGATCTGGACACGACGAATGAGGGTGTGACCGTGCTCTGGCTGAAATAGTGCGCTCCGGTCTCCGCGCCGCTAAAAAATCCCGGCCCTTGGTCCAAAGTTGGCCACACATGCAAAAGAGAATTATTGCCCCGTCCTGTTGACTATTCACCGGGTTGAATTTCCGAACAACGCCTCGTGCAGGCCGGGCATGGGCCGGTTGTTCTTCTTGTCCCAGTAATGGAAGGCCGCGCTCCAGTCCCACAACGCCCAGCCAAGTTTTTGTTCGTCAAGCTCGTGCCGGAACGCGGCGGTGAACCGGGCGCGCGACTGCGGATCGGCGGTGGTGTAGGAGCCAAATTCACCCACATGCACCGGCCGGCCATAATAATCCGACCACTCCCGCGCCAGCTTCAGCTTGTCCGTAAACGCCGACGGTCCGCACGGATTCCGGTCAGCCGGCAGCGTGTTGTAGCGCCGGATCCAATCCACCACCCACGGATTCAGTTTGAGTGATGGGTCGGGCACGAGCGGTTGGTCGGGCGGACCGGGAAACCGGATGCCGGTCACCTGGGTGTCCGGCCCGGCCCACGTCGCGCCCTGATGCGTGAAGTAAAACGGATCGTAGCAATGCACGGACACGATCAAATTGTCATCGGGGGGCAGCACCAGATTTTTCAATTCATTCACGCTGCCCCAATGGCCCGGCTCGACGAAAATGGTGCGATGCGGGTTCGTCCGGCGAATTTCCGCAATGGCAGACGCGTAGATCGGATTGACCACGGCGGTGGTCGCGGCATCGCGCGGTTCGTTCAGCAGTTCGAAGGCGAGCGAATCGGGGAATTTTGCATAGTGCGCGGCAACCTGCCGCCAGATGGCGAGGAACTTGTCGGTCTGCCCTGAAGGATCGGTCGTGAATTCGTTGAAATGATGGATGTTGATGATGACGGCCAGGTGGCTGGCCAGCGCGTTGGTGACCACAAAATCCGCACGGGCAAAAATGTCCGGTGAAATTGTATAATCCGGCGCCGGGCCGGTGTAGTGATGCCAGCCCACCGGCACGCGCACATGGTCGAAGCCTTGGGCGCGCATGAGGGGAAATTCATCGGCCGAACAGGTCACGCCCCAGTTCTGGCCCGGCGGCGCTTCGAGGTAATTGCCAAGATTGACGCCGTGCATGAACCGCCTGGCGGCCTGATACGCGGGCGAATTGGTCTTCGCGAGCGGTTTCATCTCCGGCGGATTGGACGGGACAAAATTCGTGGTGTCAGCGGCAAAGCCGGCGGCAGATTGCAAGCACAAGGACAACATCGCAAAAATTGATGCGCCGCAAAATTTCATGCTTCAAAGGGTCTGACTTTCTCTCCCGGTGTCAACCCTCAAGGTGATTGACGGTTCCGCGGCAAAACTTTTCCGCACCGGCATGGGTTGCTGCGATCTTTTGCTGCCGGAGATGGACAAAACCACACCCTCAAACTAACATGACCCCGGCCCTTGGACCAAAGCATGGAGCGGCACCGAAAAGTGAACCCGGTCAGGAATAATCCCGTAATTTTATGAAAATTCTTCTTTCCCTCGCCCTTGTCCTGTGCGCCCGGATCGCACTGGCGGTTGATCCGGTTATCACCCATCGGTTGGTCGTGTTCACCAACACCAGCAGTCCCCAGTCATTGGACCTGGGCGCCTTGATTCGGGCCCTGCCTCAAGTGACTAACAAGGCCCAGGGATTCGGCGGCGGCGAAATCCGGCTTGGCCCCGGAACCTATTTTACCGGCACCAACGCATTGGCCGTAAACACCCCGTTCGACCTCGAACTCGGCGGGGCGGGAATGAAACTGACCGCCCTG
>JBEKSU010000121.1:0-11038 GCA_049516755.1 Verrucomicrobiota bacterium
AAAACAAATATCATCTCTGGCGCTGGCCGTTGCTGGAAATGGTCCGGCTGCGCCGGAGGCTGGCCGCCGACCATTTTGAAACTGGCATCTCCGCGCGCTGGGACCCGCGGGACCATCTGCTTTTGAAACTGTTCGGCGCAAAGAACCGGCTTGGGTTTCGGCGCATGGGCAGCCAGTGTTTTTTGACGCAGCCGGTCGCCCGCGCGGAACCGGAGGAACATCGCTATGAATCCTGGCGCGTCATCGGACGGGCCTTGAACGTGTTGCTCCCGTCCCGTGAAAAGGTCCTCCAGCCGGCGTCGCGCGGCGGACGAAAGGTATTGATTCACAGCGGCGCCGGCCAGCCGGTGCGCGTGTGGCCGTTGGAACGTTACCGCCGACTTGCCACGCGTCTGCGGGGGAAGGCGTTTTCTGTCCAGGTCGCTTGCGATTCCGACCAGCGCGATTGGTGGTTGAAGGCGGGCGAAGCCGGTGTGGCGACCCCGGCCACCGTGACGGAATTGATTGCGCTGATGGATGACGCGGGCGCGTTCATCGGCAACGATTCCGGGCCGGGGCATCTGGCCGCGTTTTGCGGGGTGCCGACGTTCACGCTTTTCGGACCCCAGTTGCCGGAGTGGTTTGCGCCGCTGCACCCGGCGGCGGAGTGGATTGAGGGCAAATCCTGCCCTTACAAACCCTGCTCGGATTACTGCCGGTACGCCACGCCGCATTGTTTGTGGAACATCACGGAAGAGGAAGCATGGGTGAGCGTTGAAAAATTCGCCGCCGCCCATCTGCGAAACCGCCATTGAAAATTTTCCGTGACCGCGCGTTGCTTGTGATTTCTGTAAATTACAGGGCGTTGGTTTAATACTTCGGCACGTTCGAATCAATTTCATCCGACCACGCGCTGATGCCGCCCTTGACGCTCTTGACGTATTTGAAGCCCTGCTGCTTCAAAAAATTCACCGCCTTCAACGACCGCACGCCGCCCTTGCAATGCAGATAATATTGCGTGTTCGGGTCCAGCTCGGTGAAGCGGCTTTGCAATTCGCTCAGCGGCAGCAGCGGCACGCCCCTGACCTTTGCGATGTCGTATTCGTCCGGTTCGCGCACGTCCACGACCTTGATGCCGAGCTTCGGGTCGTCCAGCGCCTTTTTCATGTCCTGCACCGTGACTTCATCGGGATTTGATGTTGGTTCCGGCTCCGGCACGATGCCGCAGAACTGGTCGTAATCAATCAATTCCCTGATGGTCGGATGCTCGCCGCAAACGGGACACGCCGGGTCGCGGCGCAATTTCAACTCGCGGAACTTGAGTTCGAGCGCGTTGAACAGGAGCAGACGTCCGACGAGCGAACTGCCCCTGCCGATGGCAAGTTTCAAGATTTCCGTGGCCTGGATGCAGCCGATGATGCCGGGCAGCACGCCGAGCACGCCGCCCTCCGCGCAACTGGGCACCATGCCGGGCGGCGGCGGTTCGGGATAAAGACAGCGGTAACACGGCCCGCCCAGGTGCGGGGCAAACACGCTGGCCTGGCCCTCGAACCGGAAAATCGAGCCATAGACATTCGGCTTCTTGAGCAGCACACAGGCGTCATTCGTCAGATAGCGCGTCGGGAAATTGTCCGTGCCGTCCACGACGATGTCGTAGGGCCGGATGAGGTCGAAGGCATTTTCGGAGGTGATGCGGGTGTTGTGGATGACGACCTCACAATTCGGATTGATGCCGTGAATGGTTTCTTTGGCCGATTGCGCCTTAGGCCGGCCCACGTCGGCGTCCGTGTGCAGAATCTGGCGCTGGAGATTGGAATAATCCACGGTGTCGAAATCCACGATGCCGAGTTTGCCGATGCCGGCGGCGGCGAGGTACAGGGTGATGGGCGAGCCGAGGCCGCCGGCGCCGATGCACAGGACGCTGGTGCCCTTGATTTTCTTTTGGCCTGCCAGACCGACTTCGGGCAGAATCAAGTGCCGCGAGTAACGGCGGATTTCGTCGTTGTTCAGTTCCATAAATCGAGTGGATAAGGATATTGCAAAAGGTGAATAAATCAAGTCAGGCAATTCGAAGGACCAATCATTCAAACGCGGCAACAATTGGAATGCGGTCGCTCATTTTCTCAACTCCTTTGCCATCCCAAACACGACACAATTCATGTCAACGGAACTAAATCATCCCGTTTGCAAGCACCGTAGGTGCGAAATCATTGTAGCCTCCGCAGCAAAAATCCAAAGCTCCGTAGGAGCGGCATAAAAATCCGACTATTTCGCTCCTGCGGAGCTTGGTCGCATTTGGAATTCAATTCTACAAAGATGTCGCGCCTACGGCGCTTTTTTGGAAAACTAAATCCCCGTAAAAATGAAACGAAATACCACACCACAAGTCGCCGCCGCACACCTGAAAAAACTTTCCCGGTTGCGCCCAACACTGGCCATCGTGCTGGGCAGCGGGTTTCATCATGTCCTGACCGGACTGTGCGTGGACAAAAAGGTTTCCTACGCCAAAATTCCGGGCTTTCCGGTTCCGGGCGTGAGTGGCCACGCGGGCGAGTTGTATTTTGGCCATCTGGGCAAAACGCCGGTCTTGGTTTTGAGCGGGCGGGCGCACTTTTACGAAGGCCATCCAATGGAACAGGTCACGTTCGCCGTGCGCACGCTGGCGGCATTTGGAATCCGGGATTTGCTGCTGACGAATGCAGCAGGCGGCATCAACAAAAAGTTTCGCGCGGGTGATTTCATGGTGTTGACCGACCACATCAATTTCATGGGGGCGAACCCGTTGCGCGGTCCTGCGGTCCCCGGTCGGCCACGCTTTGTGGACCTGACGCAGGTTTATGACACGAAATTGCGCGCACTTTTGTTCCGCGCCGGGAAAAGTTGCAACTTGAAGCTGCAACGCGGGGTCTATCTGGCGGTGAGCGGGCCGAGCTACGAAACGCCGGCGGAAATCCGCGCGTTTGGGCGGCTGGGGGCGGATGCGGTGGGCATGAGCACCGTTCCAGAAGCCATCGTCGCGCGGCAATGCGGCTTGAACGTCGCGGCGGTTTCGTGCATAACCAACCTTGCGGCAGGCCTTAGCAAGGAGAAATTATCGCACGCCGAGGTGCTTGAAACTGGCGAACGGGTGAAGACTTTGGCAGCTAAATTGCTCAAATATTTCTGCGGGCTATATGGGCAAAAATGACAAACAGCGGTTGGTGCGGGCGGCGGCCAGGGCGCGGGAACGTGCGGTGGCCCCCTATTCCAAATTCAAGGTCGGGGCGGCTTTGCTCACGAAAGGCGGCGTAATTATTACCGGCGCGAATGTGGAAAGCGCGAGCTACGGTTTGACGTGTTGCGCGGAGCGCGTGGCGCTGTTCAACGCGCTGACGAGCGGAAAGAAAAACTTTGTCGCGGTGGCGGTGGTGGCCCGCGCGCCCGGCGGTCCGATGCCGTGCGGCGCGTGCCGGCAGTTGCTGGCGGAATACGCGCCGAAAGCAAAAGTATGGGTGGCGGACAGCCGTCGGCCGGGCAAAATCCGGCAATTCACGGTGCGCGAACTGTTGCCTTCGGCATTTGTCATTCCTTGAAATTTACCAAAAGAAAGGTAGGCTGGGATGCTTGGGTTGAATTGAATGAAACCTGAAGTTGTATTCGGTCTGGAGGGTGCGGCCTGGCCGGCGTTGCTGTTGAACGCGGGTGGTGCGGTGTTGCGCTCGAACACGGCGGGCACGAACACGTTTGGTGTGGCGTTGGCCAGCGAATCCCCGCAGTTGTCGGCCATCTGGTCGCCCGAGAACGGCCAGAAGCCGGAGGAATTTTTCGCCCGTTGGGAGAAAGCGCCGACCGTGACGGCGGATTTGAAATTTCGCGTGGCGAACGGCGCGACGATGAAATTCACCACGGCGATCTGCACGTTCAATTCGGAGGGCCGCAAGTGGTACGTTTTGCAATTGCTGCCCGCGGTTGCGGCGGCAACGGGCACCGCCCCGGAAGCCGCCGCCGGGGCGCATGCCCCGGGTGAAGTCAAAACCGCGGCGGACGCCAGCGGCATGATGCTCAAGCAAAAACTGGAGTGCGCGCTGCAGCTGGCGCGGTCGGTGTCGCTGGATTTCAACAACGCGCTGACGAGCATTCTCGGCCACACGTCGCTGCTGTTGAGCAAGGCCGAGGCCGGGCATCCGTGGCGGCATTCGCTGATGGAGGTGGAAAAATCGGCGTCGCGCGCGGCGGAGATCGCCAACGAACTCACCGTTTTCAGCCGCCAGGAAAAGGAGGCGCACCGCCAGCCGCCGGGGAATTTGAACCTGGTGGTGAGCCGTTGCGTGGATTTTTTCCGCGGCGAGCATGGGGCCAAAATCACGTGGAAGACGCAATTGGATCCGAAATTATTCTCGGCGCGGTTTGACGAGGCAAAGGTCCAGCAAGCGCTGACGAAAATTTTGGAAAACTCGGTGGAAGCCATCGGCGGCGGGACGGGTCAAATCTATGCGCAAACGCGCAACGTGGAACTGGCCGAGCCGACGCAGGATCGCAACGTGCATCTGGCCGCCGGGGCATACGTGTGCATTGAGATTGGCGACAGCGGTCCGGGCATTGAGGCGGACGTATTGCCGCGCATTTTCGAGCCATTTTTCACGACCAAAGACTCCAGCCACCGGGGATTGGGGCTCGCCCTGGTTTACGGCATCGTGACCAATCACGGCGGCGGGGTGGCGGTGTCCAGCAAACCGGGCGCGGGCACGTCGGTGCGGGTTTATTTGCAGGCGGAAAAGCAATTCATCCCCGAGAGCGCCGGCTCGGATGAAAATTTGCACGGCACGGAAACCATTCTCGTGGTGGACGACGAAAGTCTGATGTTGACCATGGCCGAGACGATCCTGTCCGAATACGGTTATTGCGTGCTGACGGCCAACGGCGGCCAGAAGGCGCTGGCGATACTGTCCCGCGACAACGTGGAAGTTGATCTAATCATCACGGACCTGGTCATGCCGACCATGGGCGGGCGCGAATTCATCGAACGCGCCCGGCAACTCGTGCCCGGCACACGCATATTGAGCACCAGCGGTTACGTGATGCCGGCGGACAAGCAGACGGGCACGCCCTATCTGCAGAAGCCGTTTACCAGCTATGAATTGCTGGCCAAAGTGAAGCAAGTATTATCGCAAACTCCTACTGTTGACTAACGGGGCAGGTTATGGTTAACTTTGCTTATTATGCAAATTGAAAGTCTAAAAGTATTCTGCGATCTGGCTGAAACGGAAAGTTTCACCAAGGCCGCTCAAATCAACGGCGTCACGCAATCGGCCGTGAGCCAGCAAATCAGTTCGCTGGAACGCATGTTCAAGTCGCTGCTCATCGAGCGCAGCAAGAAGAAATTCCGCCTCACGCGCGAGGGTCAGATGCTCTACGATTTCAGCAAACAAATCATCCAGACCTACGAATCGCTGCACAGCAAGTTGCAGGAATTGAAGGACATCATTTCCGGCACGATTCGCGTGGCGACCATTTACAGCATCGGCCTGCACGATCTGCCGCCGTACATCAAAAAATTCCTGAAGAGCTACCCCACTGTCAACGTTCATGTCGAATACCGCCGCGCCAACCAGGTTTACGATGACGTGCTCAGCAATGTGGTGGACATGGGGTTGGTCGCGTATCCGTCCAAGGATTCCAAGCTCGAAATTGTCGCGCTGCGCAAGGACCCCCTGTTGTTGATCTGCCATCCGCAGCATCCGTTTGCCAAGCAGAAGTCCGTCCGGCTCAAGGCGCTCGCCGGGCAGAAATTCATCGGATTCGAGCCGGACATTCCCACGCGCAAGGCGCTGGACAAAATTTTGAAGGAGCATGGCGTGGACCCGAAACACGCCATGGAATTCGACAATATCGAAACGGTGAAGCGCGCGGTGGAAATTGACGCGGGCGTTTCCATTGTGCCGCAGGGCACGATCATCCAGGAAATTGCCAAGCAAACGCTCGCCGCCGTGCCGATTGAGGATGGCAGCTTTTACCGTCCGATCGCCGCGATTTACAAAAAGAACAAGGTGCTTTCCCCGGCGATGAAACAATTTTTGACGCTGCTCAAAGACGCGGCGTAGAAAACAACACCACCTTCCGCCGCCGTGAACCCTGTTCCCGGCGGCGTTTTTATTTTAGATTCGCCGGGTTCAGCGGCTTCAAATCCTTCGGCACGAACAGTCCATTTTTGCGGATCAGTTCACCATCGAACCACACTTCGCCGCCGCCCCATTCGGGACGCTGGATCAGCACCATGTCCCAATGCACGGCCGAGCGGTTGCCGTTGTCGCATTCCTCGTAAGCCTGGCCGGGGGTGAAGTGCAGCGAGCCGGCGATTTTCTCGTCGAACAAAATGTCGCACATCGGATTCAAAATGTAGGGATTGAACCCGAGTGAAAATTCGCCCACGTAACGCGCGCCGGCGTCGGTATCCAGAATTTCATTCAGCCGCTTCGGATTGTTCGCCGTTGCGTTGACCGCCTTGCCGTTTTTGAATTCGAGCCGGACGTTTTCAAATTTTGTGCCCGCATAAATCGTCGGCGTGTTGAACTGGATGACACCGTTCACGGAATTTTTCACCGGGCAGGAAAAAACCTCGCCGTCGGGGATGTTGCGGTCGCCCTTGCACATTTTCGCGCCGATGCCCTTGATGCTGAAGGTGAGGTCGGTGCCGGGACTTTTGAGATGGACGCGGTTGGCGCGTTTCATCCGGCGTTCGAGCGGAACCATCGCGCGCGCCATTTTCGCGTAATTCATGGTGCAAACGTTGAAATACAAATCTTCAAACGCCTCGGTGCTCATGCCGGCCGCCTGGGCCATGCTGGGCGTGGGCCAGCGCAGCACGCACCAGCGCGTCCGGTTCACCCGGTAATCCATCACCGGCCGCGTGATGCGCGAGTAGAGCGCCATGCGATCGGCCGGCACGTCGGAATTTTCGCTGGCGTTCTCGCTGCCGCGAATGGCGATGTACGCCTGCATCTTTTTCATGCGGAACAGCTCGACGTCCCGCACCTGTGCGGCATGCTGTGGATTCATTTCAAGCAACAACTCCCGGGAAACCCGCGTGTGCCGCACCTCGACCAGCGGCATCGCGCCCGCCCGGCGGACGGCCCGGACCAATTCAATGGAAAATGCGTCGGGCACGTCAATCAGGTCGAGCAGGATTCGGTCTCCCCTTTTTAGCGTCGTGGAATAGTTCACGAGCAGCTTCGCCAGTTTGATGTAGCGCAGATCAGTCATAATGCTTCAAGGCTAACCGGACAAACGGCTTTGTCCAGCGGAGTCATTGCCGCTTGTTGAAATGCGTGGTTATGATAAACTCATGCTTATGAAGCTCAATTTATATGCAGTGGTCGCGTTTTTGTTCCTGGCGCTGGCCGTGCGGGCGCAGACAACGGCGTTCACCTATCAAGGGCAATTAAGCAACAACAACACGCCCGCCACCGGGTTGTACGATTTCCGGTTTCAAATTTATAACGCGAATTCTTCCGTGGTCGCCGGGCCGCTGGCGACCGCGCCGGTGGGGGTCACGAACGGCCTGTTTACCGTGACGTTGGATTTTGGCGCCGGCGTTTTTGACGGCAGCACGCGCTCGCTGGAAATCGCCGTCCGCAGCTACGGCGACACCAATGCCTACACCGTGCTTTCGCCACGCCAGGCATTGAATTCCGTTCCGTATGCGATTCAGGCGCTCAATGCTTCAAATGCGGTGGTATTGACCGCGCCGTTGCCGGCGACGAACATGACCGGGATCATTCCCAACACGCTGCTTTCGCCCAATGTCGCAGTTCTCACCAACAACGTGATTTTTTCCGGCGGCGTGACCGCAACCAATTTCACCGGCAACGGCAGCGGCCTTTCCTACGTGCCGGGCACCAGCCTTGTCGGCATCATAACCGGTAATGGCTCCGGTCTTACCAGCGTGCCGGCCACCAGCCTCACGGGCACGATTCCCGACGCGCGGTTGTCCGCGAACGTGGCGTTGCAAAGCAATCCCAGCTTGAATTTTGCCGGCGCCGTTTCCGCCACCAACTTCACCGGGGCCGGCCACGGCCTGACCAACGTGCCGGGTGCGTTCTTCTGGGTGATCGGAACCAATACACAGGCCCAGCCCAACGTGGGTTACATCTGCACGAACGACGTGAATCCGGTGACGATCACGTTACCACCATCACCCAGCATCGGCGACATGTTCCGCGTGGCGGGAGTGGGCGGAGCCGGCTGGGTCATTGCGCAGAACGCCAACCAGACGATTCTCGCGGGCAATCTGGTCAGCAGCATCGGACAGAATTGGCGAACCAGCGGCCCGACTGCTTACTGGACCAGTGTCGCGGCCTCGGCCGGCGGAACCACAATCGCGGCGACCATCAATGGCGGCAATATCTACGTTTCAACCAATTCCGGCGGGTCGTGGGTGTCGCGGGCCAGCAGTCAATATTGGTCTGATGTTGCCGTTTCCGCTGATGGAACCAAAATGGCGGCGACGGTTGGAAACATGAATACCACAAGTGACAACGGTTACATCTGGACCTCAACGGATTCCGGTGCGACTTGGACCACCCAGAGCAGCAGCAGCGGCAGCAAACAATGGGTTTCCATCGCCTCCTCGGCAAACGGCACCAATCTCATAGCGGCGGTTTATGGTGGCTACCTTTACGTCTCATCGAATGCCGGCAAGAGCTGGCCGTCGGTGGGCACCTCTGTGCCTGGCAGTTTGAATTGGTCTTCCGTTGCCTCCTCGGCGGACGGCACCAAGCTCGTGGCGGTGGCGAACGGCGGCCAGATTTACACTTCCACCAACTCCGGCAGCACCTGGCAACAGCGCACCAACAACGTTTCCCTGCCCTGGACCACTGTGGCGTCCTCGTCAGATGGCAGCCGGCTGGTCGCGGCCGTGGGTAACGGAGCGAGCGGTTCGATTTTCTCCTCGGCCAATTCCGGCGCGACCTGGGTGCCCAATTCCATGACGAGCGGGCAATGGACTTCTCTTGCCTCGTCGGCGGATGGTTCCCGGCTGGCGGCGGCAGCCACCTCCAGCGGCAATATTTACACTTCAACGGATTCCGGCGCGACCTGGCCAATAGCTGGCAGTGCGCCCGCCGCGTCGTGGACGGGCATCGCCTCGTCGTCCGATGGCAGCCTGCTCGCGGGAGTGACCAGCGGGAGTTACCTTTACATTTCCTCGCAGGCCAGCACCACGACCGGTACCGCCGGCTATCTGTCCGGCGCCCAGCACACCACCATCGAATTGATATACGCCGGCAATAATTTGTTTCTGCCGCTGAGTCACGAAGGGTCGATTCGGGCATATTAGATTAAAAATCGGATGAATCGGGAAGCATTGGATCACTGGTGCGAGCGGGGTATTCTGGGGATGGTGCTCGGCATTCTGGTTTTTGGCCCGCTGGCAATGGGCGCGGTGGACCCGCTGGAATTTCTCGTCATTCAAGGATTGACGGTGGCCGTGATGCTCGTGTGGGCGCTGCGATTGTGGATCCGGCCGAAGCCACAGTTGCTCTGGCCGCCGGTGGGCTGGGTGGTGCTTGCGTTCGCGGCCTGTGCCATCGGGCGTTATCTCACGGCGGACATCGAATATGTCGCACGGCTGGAAACGATTCAGGTGTTGATGTATGCGTTTCTGTTTTTTGCCATCGTCAACAATTTACACCGGCAGGAATCGGTGCAAATCATCAGTTTCACGCTGATTTTTCTGGCAATGGGGATTTCCTGCTATGCCGTTTTCCAATTTTTGACACACTCAAATCATGTCTGGGCTTATATATCGCCTTATCTGGGGCGGGCCTCGGGCACTTACATTTCACCGAACAATTTCGCGGGCTTTCTGGAAATGCTTCTGCCACTGGCGACGGCATACGTTTTGGTGGGGCGAATGAAGCCGGTCGTCCGGATATTGCTCGGTTACTCCATTCTGGTCATGCTGGCGGGGATGGCTGTGACCTTTTCGCGTGGCGGCTGGGTGGCGGTCACCGTGGCGTTGCTGGTGCTTTTGGGAACGCTGATTTTTCATCGCAACCACCGGTTGCCCGCGCTTTTGCTCATGGTCATTTTGGCCGGAGGCGGAGCATATTTTGTCACCAATTATTTATCGAAGACGCTCAGTTACATTCGCCGCGTGGGAGAACCCGTGGACAGTGGAATGGTCGACTTTACCACCCGCCGCGCCATTTGGATCGCTGCCGGGAACATGTGGCGGGATCATTTCTGGTGGGGCATCGGGCCGGCGCATTACAACTATCGTTTCCAGCAATATCGCCCGGAAAGTGTCCAGATGAGTCCCGATCGCACGCACAATGATTACTTGAACCTGTTGGCCGATTGGGGCGCGGCGGGCGGAATCATCGTGCTCGCGGGGATGGTGACATTCGGTATGGGGTTGCGGAAAACGTGGAAATATGTCCGCCCGCCGGAAAATGATTTTGGCCGCGGCATGAGCAATCGCTTCGCCTTTTTCCTCGGCGCGTCCGCCGGGTTGATTGCGCTGGCGGTGCATTCGGTGGTGGATTTCAATCTGCACATTCCGGCCAATGCGATTCTCGGCGTGACGCTGCTGGCCTTGTTGAGCAGTAATCTGCGATTTGCCACACAGCGTTACTGGCAGAGCGCGCGCCTGCCCGTCAAAACGCTTGTAACTTTGGCGCTGGCCATCGGAGTTGCCTATCTGAGTCGCCAGGGCTGGCGTCGGGGTCATGAGGCGGTCTGGCTGGCGCGGGCGGATCAGTCGCCGGTTTATTCGCCCGCGCAGGCCGAAAGTTTAAAAAAGGCCTTTGAGGTTGAGCCGATGAATTTTGAAACAGCCTACAAGATCGGCGAAGCCTATCGGACCCAAAGCTTTGACGGCGGACAAAATTATGAGGACCTGGCAAAAACGGCGATGCAATGGTATGCGCGCAGCATGAAACTCAATCCGTACGATGGGTACAATTATTTGCGTTGCGGCATGTGTCTTGACTGGCTGGAGAAGCACGATGAAGCCGGACCGTATTTCAACCGCGCGGACGCGCTCGACCCCAACAATTATTACACGGCAGCGAACATCGGG
>JBEKSU010000122.1:0-11015 GCA_049516755.1 Verrucomicrobiota bacterium
GCAAAGGTGGCGGTGTAACCGTTGGTCACCAGTGTGACCGTGTCACCGCTGATTACAGTACTCAGCGTGTAACCGTTGGTGCTCAATGAGGCGGCCATTGTTCGATCGTAAGTCTTGCTGTTGACCGTCAACCCCGTAACCGTCAACGCTCGGGCATTGACCGTTTGCGTCAACACGATGGACGTACTCGCGCCATAGGCGCCGTCACCGGCATAAACCGCCGTGATGGAATGTGATCCGGCGGCGAGTTGGGTGGCGGTGGTGGTATATGTTGCCTGGCCGCTGCTGAGGGTGCCGGTACCCAAAGTGGTTGAGCCATCTTTGAAGGTCACAGTTTCGCCGTTGGTTGGAGCGGGACTGACCGTCGCAGTAAACATCACCGTATTTCCATAGGTCGAAGGATTGGCCGACGGTTGGACGGACGTTGTCGTGGGAGTTGACGAACTGGTTGACACTACCGCCAGACCCACCAGCTTGCTGGTTGTATTGGTGACAATGGAATAAGTATAGGAACCGCCGGGCGTCGAACCGAGGGTTGGCAGGGCGCCGCTCAAAGTCCCGGTATATGTCAAAAGCGTGTTTGTGCCAGCCGAAAAACCGGAGGTGTTGGTCGTTACATTGATGGTTCCACCCATTGCCAGATTGCCCACCACCGCCACCTGGTTGATGTTTGTATCCAGCACATAATTCAACACCGTCGTCGGAAACAGTGCAAAATTGTTGCTGACAGCAAGGATGCTGTCGGCGAGCGTGAGCGGACCGGCGCCAATGGTGTTTGTAGCGCTCACGTTGGCTTGGCTGTTGTAGAAGGCCAGTTTGTTGATGTAGGAATTTGTCGTGACACCGTACAGTGAAATGGGGCTCGTGGAAGCACTGGTATTGGTAAAAGTAACATCGGCATTATAAAGCCAGAAGTTGGTGGTCGCGCCTGCACTCAGATGAAATTGTGAATCCACGATCTGAACTTGTTTCGCATTGTAAATTTCGAAATTTTGGTAACTGCCGGTGGCGGTGATATCGAGATTTTGCAATATGATGTTGGTCGCGGGCATTTCGGTCCGCGCCCAAATCATGCCCGGCTGGGCCGCCGACGCCCACAAATTGCTGATGAGGATGTTCCGGTATCTCGGCGTTGTGGAGGAAACGGTTATGGCATTCGTGGCCGCCGCCGCCCCCGGCGTGATGCTGGAAATGGTGGGATTTCCCCACGAATTGTAATAGCTGTAAATTAATATCGGCGCATACTTGATGTTGGACATCCTATTGGAGCAGTAGGAAAGATTCTGTATGATTCCGCCCCGGTCGTAATCCGATTTTATGCGGATGCCATAATCGGTGTTGGTAAATGTGCAGTTGACGACCGTCACGTTTGATATGCAACCCTGGGTATAACTGCCCATGGACACGCCGTGACCGATTCCAAAATTACAATTGGTGACGACGAGATTGGCCACCAAATCACTGCTGCCTCCGATCTCGATGTTGTCGTCGCCATCGCTAATATAGCTATTCTGGACCAAAATGTTGCTGGAACCCAAATCCATGCCGTCCGTGTTTTTTGAAGGGGGGGTGTTGATGATGATGCTTTGGATCGTGATGTCCGTGTTGCCGCCTTTCAACATCAGATGGAACGTGGGCGGATTTTGCAATGTCACGCCTTCTATCAAGATGCGGCTGGTACCGGTGAAATTAATGAAATTTGGTCGCGAAATGCTGCTGTTGGTATAGGCCACCCACCAATCGTACCCGTTTCCGTCTATCGTGCCCAGACCACTGATCATGACGTCTGAAAGACTGGAACCGGTGATGAAAGTCGTGGTGCCGGACCATTTGGCATAAGGCAGCATTTGCAACGTTGCGCCGCTGTCAATTTGCAGATTGACACTACTCTTCAAAGTGAGCGGGCCGCTCAAATAGGTGCCGGCAGGTATCTCCACCGTACAGCCACCGTTGGTGGTTGCCGCCGAATTGATGGCATTTTGAATGGCGGTGGTGTTCGTCAAGGTGGTGCTGCTCACTGCCCCAAAACTGGTGATGTTGACTAGGTTGTTGGTGTTGATGTTTGGCAGGGACGGCACAGCCATCGTCGAATTGACGAATGAAAAAATCCCGACTGCGGACAACATTAGTAGAGTGCGATGTGGAAGATAATTGTACAACTTCATATATTCTGGACAGCAAGATGCATGCCTCGATTTGAGTCATTTTGCCGGTTTGGGTTTGTGTTTTGTGTGGGTTTCCATTTCACTTTTGATTTTTCAATCCCTTGATTTCCGCATTTTCAGCGCTAAACTGCGGGCCGGTTTCAACCGAAATCGATGAATTTTTAAATTGGACGCCCTTGGCGTTGGCAATCGTCAGTCCGGTTTCGGCGGTGAAATGGACGTTTTCCAGTACGACATTCGATACCACACTCTCCGGCAAACCGATGATCAGGCCGGCGTCCTGGGTGCAGGTGGCGGTCACCTGGGAGATATGAATGTTGCGAAAGATGGGCGTGGTTTCAGTCACCGGCTGGGCTGGGTCATGCTTCAGGAATTTATCGTTGGTGCTGTATTGGTAATAAGCGACGATGGAAATCGCCGGATGCACGTTCTTCATCGTGATGTCCGAGTAGCTGATATCTTCGACCAACCCGCCGCGGTCGCGGCCGGACTTGATGCGCAAGCCGTTGTCGGTGTCTTCAAAACGGCAGTTTTTTACGACCACATGATGCAAGCCGCCAATGGTCGTGCTGCCAATGGACATGCCGTGGCCGTGCAGAAAAACGCAGTTGGTGACGGTGATGTTTTCGGAGCCAAATTCGCGGCCGGCCACTTTTTTGCCCGAGGTGATCGCGATATTGTCGTCGCCGGTGTCAATGGTGCAACGGGCGATGGTCACGTTGCGGCAATTATCAGGACCGATACCTTCGGTATTGGGCGCGCTGGCGGGCGACCGGACCGTCACGCCCTCGATGACCACCGCTTCGCAGTCGGTGAGCATCAAATGAGCCCTTGGCGAGTTGATCAACTTCACTCCGGTCAGGTGAACATTCGTGCAATGGTCGAACACCACGAGGTCCGGGCGCGGCAGGGCGGGACCACTTGGATTCTTGGTGCGGAATTCCCTGGCCGGCCCCCACCAGTTTGCACCATTGCCATCAATCGTTCCCTGACCGGTGATGGTAATGTCCGTGAGATTTTTCCCGCTGATGAACGGGACGAAATTGTCGCTGCTTTTGGCTGCCAGCCAGTTGCCGCCGCCCTTAAAAAAAACCGATTGTGTTGGCGAAGCCAGCAGTGTGGCCCCGGCTTCAAGGAACACCGTGGTTTTGGTGTGGACCGTGATGGGTTGACTTAGATAAGTGCCAGCGGTGAAATGCACGGTGCCGCCACCGGCTTTGCCGCAGGCGTCTAGTGCGGCTTGGATGGCCGCGGTATCCAAGGTTTTTCCGTCGCCTTTGGCACCGAACTGATGCACCTCAAAAATTCCTGGTCCGGAAGCGGCGGTACAAAGTGAAAGGCCAAGCGAAAGCACCAACAACATTGCTGGTGCCTTCGCAAAGCGCCCGGTTCGTGACGGGGGGGGTGCCTGGACTGAATCCATCAATCAATGATTACGGCCCGAGTTGGATCCGATAATACCGCTGGCTGAAGTTGCTCGCGCCGGAATCAGTCCAGACAAACGGCAACACCGGCGATGGGTTGGTGAAAATGCCGGCCCAATCAACAAGGTTGGTGGACGCCTGCACGATGTAGCCCGGCCCGGTATCGCCATTGACGGTGAGGCTGAAAGTCCCGTCGCTATTGTAAGTAAATCCCGACAGTTGCGGCTGGGACGGCGCACCTGACGACACGGTTAGAATCGCATTGGAACTGGTTACCGAGCCGGCGGTATTCGTCACGATCACGGAATAAGTACCCGCGTTGGTGGTCTGCACATTGGCGAGGATCAAGGTTCCGTTGGTGGCATTGGCCAGCGGCGTATTGGTGTTGAAATACCACTGGTAGGCCAATGGCGCGCTGCCGGACGCAACCACGGTAAAGGTGGCCGGGTTGCTGGGTGATACCGTCTGGCTTTGCGGGTGCGCAACAATGAACGGCGCCGTCGGCGCATAGGTGGTCATCAACCAATTGGTCTTGTCCCAGGTGAGCACACCGGCCCCGGCCCCCGCCGTGGGGCTGGTGACGATGTTTTGGAGCTGGCTCGGATCATCCGGCGTGTAAGTATAAGGCAGCTGGCCACCGGGCGCGCCCGAAGCCGGGTTCCAGGAAAATGGAATGATTGGCGCCTGGAACGGTCCCATCGGGCTGCCAAGGTCCGTGCTGTTGCCGCGCAAGGTAGTGCTGTCAAATTGATAAATACAGTCCAGCGCCTTAATTTTTCCGGTATAGGCCGGATTCGAAGGATCGGTCTGATTGTTGCGCAGCGGCCAGAGGCAATCAATATAAACCGACTTTTCAACCAAAATGGCTCCATTTTCGGTGGAGATGGTGCCGTTGACGGGGGGATCGAAGTCGTAGGTGTTTTTCATCGCGTTGGAACTGGACCTGTTCAAGTTGACAACCGTGGTAACAATGAAATCGCGCAGGCGTTTGGCCGCCAGCACCTGGGTGTCGTCCACGTAGATATTGTAATCATGCACGTTGCCGGCGCGCAGGCGCGGCACGCAGCGATCCCACACACCAATCCACAGATGGTGGAAGGTCATCGAGATGGTCGCGTTGTTCGAGTCGAGATCATTTTGACCCGCCAGGTGGGTCTTGTCATGCGCCTGCATGATGGTGACGATATTGGTGGTGCTGAATCCGTTACTACGAAGGAAATTATACATCGGGTAGCTCGACGGGCTCTTTTCCAGATAGTTGATCTGCTGCCAGACCCAACTATTGGTGTTGGTGGCGCCATCGTCGCCAATGTAGCGGCACCACGAAATGGTGATGGCCGAGCAGCCGGCCTTGGTGTCAAGCAGACCATCGTAGGATTTCGTGAACGTGCAGTGATCCACCCAGAGGTTGCTCACCGCGCCGCCATTGCCGACCGTGATGAAATCCCAATCATTCCGGTCGTATTGTCCCTTGGTGCTTTCATCCCATTCCCAGTTCTCGTCGAACTTTAAATTGCGAACGATGACGTTGTGGCAACTCTTGATGTTGAAGTTGCAATGTTTGATGGTTGCACCGTTGGCGGAGAAAATAGTCAATCCGCTCTTGGGCTTGATGTCGATCAAACTCTCGCCTACGGTCAGGAGCACCGGATGCAGCAACGGCGTGGCATTCTCCCGGAACGGGCCGACGGCCTGTACCGCCGCGCCGACCTCATTCCAGCCCAGGCTCAAATCGTTCATGATCTCGATGACCTTGACCGAGCCGGCGGTCTTGTAGGCGGACTGGAGGGCATTGGCGAGATCGAGCGGAGTAAAGACCTGAACATACGCGGGATCGTTCGTGGCAATCACACCGCCGCCAGTTGTGCTTTGTGCAAAGCCGGTCAGGTTATATGCGGAATTGACCAGCGGTACCGTGGTCGTCACGGTCAATTGGGCCGGATTGCTATTCGTACTTCCAACGCTGTTGGTAGCAGTAAGCGTGTAGCTTCCGTCATCGGCGGTCTGTACATTCGACAGGTTCAGGGTGGATGACGTTGCGCCCGGAATCGGCGTTCCGTTTTTGCTCCACTGATAGCTGATGGGCGCCGTGCCGCCTGCGACAGCGGTGAAGCTGGCAGCGCTGCCAGCCAACACCACCAGCGAAGACGGTTGGGAATTAAAAACCGGCGCGACGGGGCTGTTGTTGACAGTGAGGAAAGCATTGGAACTATTGGTGGATCCGGCCACATTGTTGATGACGACGGAATAACTTCCCGCATTGGCGAGCTGAACATTGGTGATGGTCAAAGTGGAATCGGTGGCATTGGTCAACACTGTATTGGTGTTGTAATACCACTGGTAGTTGAGCGGATCACTGCCGCTGGCTTCAACGCTGAAGGTGGCGGTGGCTCCCGGCAGTATGTTGGCCTGATCCTGAGGCTGAGTGATGATTGAGGGGGCCACTGGAAGACTTACCGTCAGTTGGGCCACCGCGCTTGTCGCCGAGCCATAAGAGTTGGTTACCACCACCGAGTAACCGCCTGAATCCGAAAGCTGGACGTTCGTGAGCGTCAATATGGAGCTGGTGGCGTTGGTCAATACCGTGTTGGTGTTGTAATACCATTGGTAGCTCAAAGGCGCGGTGCCGCCAGCCTGAACACTGAACGACGTATCCTGTCCCACCAAAGCGGACTGGTCTTGCGGATCATTGCTGATCGAAGGAGGAAAAACGTCCACGGTCAATTGGGCCACGACGCTGGTCGCCGAACCATAGGAATTGGTCATGATCACCGAGTAACCGCCTGAATCGGATTGCTGGACATTGGTCAGGGTCAGGGTTGAATTGGTTCCGACGGATAATAGTGAATTTGTGTTGTAATACCATTCATAGGTCATCGGCAGCGTCCCAACGGCCTGAACGCTGAAGGAAACGTTATCTCCCACCGATGCCGTCTGGTTGGTCAAGTCAACGCTGATGGACGGCGGGGTAGTGCTGCCCGGTACGGCCTCGGCCCAAGTTGAAGCCGCACGGAGCGTATCAAAAATCCAGGCTCCGCCACCGCTGGACTGCGATTTCCATCCGATATACTGAAGGCCCGTAGCGTCAGTGCCACCGGTAACCGTTGCGTCGGGTGTCGGCTCTGTTGCGCCAGGGGTCGGGTTGATATAAATCGAAACCGTATCGTCGGCGCTAGTCCCGCTGTTGAATGTATATTTCAGGACGACCAAATAAGTTGTATTCAAACTCAAAATGTTGGGTGCGTAGGTCGTTGAAGAAGTCCCATTCTTTCTAACGCCGAGCACAAAACCGGAACCGGACGCCTTGGCAGACATGTTTATCGCGTCACTCGAGCTGCCAACGGCGGCAGTTGGGTTGATTGCCGTGACGTAGTTGCCTGATGCCGACGGCAGGGTCGTGCATTGCGCAAGAAACGCATAATAAACACTTCCGCTCGTGATGGCGCTGCTGGTGATACTGCGATAAAGGCTGCTGGCTGATGTTCCCAGGATGCCGAACTTGTTTCCAATCGGCGACGCATCGGTTAAATTTGGATATGTAAGACTCCCGGTGACGATTGGAAATTGCGAACCGCCCGACTGATAAGGCGCAGATCCCATGTTGCTTCCTACGGTGCCGGTGATCCCATCTTCAAACCACAAGGTAGCGTTGGCATTATGCAATAGCAAAAAAGCTAGAATAAGAATAATTTGACGAAGGTACTTCATGCGAATTTACGGGTTGGGGGTATGCGAATTATCAGGCGGGAATGCCGAAGCAATCCGTCTCAGATTTATACATAATTGTGTTATTAGAATACAACGGAAGCCTCATTATAACCGGAAACCTTTATTGCACAACCCCGGCGCTCTGCAAATAGCTTTGAGAATAATGCACCGCAAACACACCTTCACCCTTGCCTGCTGAATCAGAGTGACTCATCCAGAGGCAAGAAGAGCATTTCCTTCAATGCTTTTCGGTCAAACCTTCGACTTGTGCATTTTCGGTTGAAAACGGAGGACCCTCTTTCACTGACACGGTCACATTCTTGAGTTGAATGTCTCTGGCGTTGCGAATCTCGAAGCTCTTTGCGGCGGAGATCTGGACGTTTTCAAAAACCACGTTCGATATCATGCTTTCCGGCAGGCCGTTGATGATGCCTGCCATCCCCGGGCAGGTGGCCTTCAGGTTGCTGATGTGGATGTTGCGATAAACCGGCGTGTCGCTGGCGACGGCGGGCGTGGAATTGGTCCCGGCCCCGGCGGCGGACCGGGTCTTGTCCCCGGCGGAATTGTTCATGTAATAACAGGTCAACGTGATGGCCGGATTCACGTTCTTCATGGTGATGTCGCTGTAATTGATATTCTCCACAATCCCGCCCTTGCCGCGCTGGGATTTAATGCGCAGACCGTTCTCGGTATTTTCAAAAGTGCAGTTGCGCACGGTCAAATTACTCACGCCGCCGGCGGTTTCGCTGCCGATGGATACGCCGTGACCGTGCAGAAACGTGCAGTCCGTTACCGCGATGTTCTCGCTGGCAAACTCGCGTTCCGCCAGTTTTTTGCCGGCCTTGATGGCGATGTTGTCGTCGCCCACGTCAATGTGGCACTTGGTGATCAAAACGTCCTTGCAACTTGCCGGATCAATCGCATCGGTGTTGGCTGCGCGTTCCGGCGCGAGGATGGTCACATTGGAAACCACTACGCCTTCGCATTCCGTCGGTACGAAATGGAACTTGGGCGAGTTTTGCACCGTGAGGTTTTCCAGACGGACATTTTTGCAGCGGGTCAGCATAATCAGATTCGGCCGCGGCAGCGTGAAACCGGAAACCTTCTGGCGGGCTTTCTCGGCTTCCTCCCACCAGGCTGCCCCGTTGCCGTCAATCGTGCCTTTGCCTGTGAGCGTCACGTCGGTCAAATCTTTGCCGGCGATGAACGGAATGAAATCGCCGCTGCTTTTCGCCTTGAGCCAGTCTCCCGGCGTTTTCATGAAGTCGCTCTGGTTGGTGCAGGCCAGTAATGTCGCGCCCGCGTCGAGCAGTACCGTGGTCTTGGTGCGGATGGTGATCGGCTGGCTCAGATAAGTTCCCGGCGTAAATTCCACGGTGCCGCCACCCGCCTGGCCACATTCATCCAGCGCTTTTTGAATGGCTTCGGTGTCGGTTGTTTTGCCGTCGCCCTTGGCGCCATATTGGCGGACATCAAATACCTTTGCCCCGTCGGCGGTTTGAAGTGAGATGGCAAAAAGAAATGCAAACACAGAGGTGATGATTAAACGCATAGAAGGATAAATTGCATCAATTTGTTCCGGCTGAACATATCAATTTGAGCAATTCAGTTTTAAAAAAATGCACTCTATCCTGCCTCCGGCTTCCCTGCAATCCGCACTCGCAATTGTGCATCTGGTCGTGTTGGCGCTGTCAATCCGCAGTTGTTCCTTGAATCCACCGCCCGGCCGCATCGGACCTTGTTAGACAAGAACACAAACCGTTTATGTGGAGAACTGGATAATAAATGGATGGCGCAGCGGAAACCGTTACCGCACAAGCTTTCCAACCGGAATGGACAGCTTAAAACCCAGTGGCTTTCCAATGAAAGCAATCGGATCAACGGTTTTTTTGACGGCTGCGCCTGCGTCAGTTTGGATGGTTTGGATGGTTTGGATGGGAGAGTATGGATGGGAGTAAAGTGCATTTATTTCAAATAGTTTTGCAAAGCCAACCCCAAATTATATCTTCCCTTCCTGTTGTAACGATGCTAGCTTGAACTAGAAATTCACGTGCCAATTAACCCTTGTCATGATGAAAGGTGTCGTTGTCGTTTGTGACAGCAGACTGAAGTGACGTAGAAAAAATCAAAAATTGCCAAATCCAAATTGTAAATAAGATGAACAAATCAAACATGGCCGGAGACAAAGGCGGCTTCCGCCGCGCTTTTACGTTGATTGAGCTTTTGGTGGTCATTGCAATCATAGCTATTCTGGCGGCGCTGTTGTTGCCGGCTTTGGCGGCGGCAAAATCAAGGGCGCTACGAATCTCCTGCGTTGCCAATATTAAACAGATTGGCACGGGCTGGACCATGTACGCTACGGATTATGGCCAAATGTTGCCCTGTCACTGGCCGGGCTTTGCTTCGTCCGGGAGCACTTCCAATCCTTGGAGGACTTACGAAGCCGGTCGCGTTGTGCCGGGAACACAAGGCTGGTCAACGATCGGAACCGATGCGCAAGGTCCGTGGAATCTCGGCATGTTGTATGATACCAAGATCGTTGCCAATCCGAAGGTCTTCTATTGTCCTGCGGCGCAATCTCAGGATAATCAAAAATCAACATACGATTACTATTCAACCGCCGGCGCTTGGCCCTGTACTACGCTGGCGTCAGCGGATGATAAAATCCGCACTGGATACAATTACCTTCCTCAAGGAAAACAACTGGTGGGAATTGATGCAAGCCATAGAGGGCCGAACATTGCCAATAATACATGTCCCACCTGCACTCCTTTGACGCAAAATGACATCGATCCAAACCACAGCATTTTAACTGACTTGGTGCAGGACCTCGATTCCACCCCCCACAAAAGTGGCGGCATTACCAGTATTGCCGGGCTGAATGCGATGTTTGGGGATACGCACGTAAATTTCCAGAGCGCGAGTGCCAATCCCCAGGCATTCGATCCAACTCTGTGGTTGACTTCAAGTGATGCTAATTACATTGGAAATAACCCGACTGCCTTCCGAATTGTCATGAGCTATTGGACGCCGTAAACTATAGTTGTTTGTAAATATTGTTTGTAAATATCGAAAACCATCAAACCCAGGAAAACACCATGAAACGAAATAAACTAAGTATCTTTCTTCTCACAATGGCCTCCGGCCTTCTGCTTTGTCAGAACGCCGGTGCGTTTGCCATTGTAACCGAAGAATTTGCCAACTATCAAACCGGGCGTCTTGGCGATCCCAACACCGGTGGAAGCGGGCAAATACCCGGTTGGAATACTGCGCAAAACTCAATCACCGTCACCAATGGCAGCGGCAGCTTGGATGGGCACCTGTTGGGTTTGGTTGCGTCTGCCGGTGACAGGGTTTTCATCGATGCCACCAACAATCTTAGCAATGGTGTCTACAATAAATGGAACAACGGTGGCGTGTATCCGGGAAACACCACCACCAATATTAACCTGTATTATTCGTTCCTGTATAAGTTCCATTCCGACGCGCCGCTGGATCCCGTGGGACAGCGGGTTATCCAGGTCAACAAGCAAAACAGCGGTTATACTTCATCGGGCAATATCACCCACTTTTTCCTGATCGCAAAAGATGTGGCCGGCAAAGTTCAATTGGGCATTTGTAAAGAACCCGGCCAGGTGAACCCGGCGGTGACCAATTGGGCCAGCACCAACATCAACTATGAAGACACCTTCTTCGTGGTGATCAAAAATAAGACCTC
>JBEKSU010000123.1:0-10969 GCA_049516755.1 Verrucomicrobiota bacterium
TGCGTTGCGAAGCGCCAACACGCGGCTGCTCAAACAACTCGGCCCGGACACGGGCTTCGATTCCATCGGTGATTGGACGCAGAGTTCCGCGCTCGCGCTTTACCTTGATCGGCTCGACCAGGAAAATGCGCTGCCGAAGACCATCATTTACAACTTGAATCCGGCGGACAATTACACCTTTGCCACGATGATTGGGAATTTTCAGGACGGCACCATTCCCGGCAAACTCCAGTTCGGGTCCGGCTGGTGGTTTTTGGACCAAAAGGAAGCCATGGAATGGCAAATGAACGCCTTGTCGAACCTGGGTCTGCTCTCGCGCTTCATCGGCATGATCACGGATTCGCGCTCGTTCATGTCGTATCCGCGCCATGAATATTTCCGGCGCGCGCTCTGTAATTTGATCGGCCGGGACGTGGAAAGCGGCCTCATTCCCAACGATGAAAAACTGGTCGGGCCGATGATTCGCAACATCTGCTACGCCAACGCCGCCAATTACATGAATTTCCCCGGGACAAAATCGAAGTAGTGTCTGGCGCGGGTCCTGATCAACCCGCCGCGCCAGCACGGCTCGTTGAATTCAAGCATGAATTCCCTCTCCGGCCAATCCATTGCCGCGGGGTTGTTTTTGTCCGTTTTGATTTCAATACCCGGCCGGGCGGAACTGGCCGTGGCGGAATTGTGGCCCACAAATCAATCCGTGGGCGTTTGCACTGACACGCCCTTGCGGCTGACTTTCAACGCGCCGCCGGTTCTGGGCAACCGGGGCAAAATCACAATCTATCGTGCCACCGACAATAAACCGGTGGATGTATTGGATTTGAGCGCCGCCGGCTACACCGGCAATTTTGGTGGCAAACTGCTTCATTACGAACCGATTCAGATTGGGGGGAATGTGGTTTCCGTCAAATTGCCTTCGCACGCGCTGGGTCCCAACGGGACTTATTACATCACGGTTGAGCCGGGGGCTTTCAAGGACGGAAGCGGCCATGAATTTGCCGGGTTCACGAACGATGCCGCGTGGCACTTTGCCACCCGGGAGGCGCCGCCCCGGGACCGGACCCGGCTGGTTGTGGCTGCCGACGGCACGGGTGATTTCTGCACGCCGCAAGGTGCGGTGGATTATGTCTCCGACGACAACTATTTGCCGGTTGAGATTTTCGTCCGCAAGGGTGTGTATGATGGAATGGTTTACATCATGCGGGATAAAAGCCGCCTCCATTTTATCGGTGAAGATCGCAAAAGCACAATTATCACCGGGCGCAACAACGATCATTTCAATCCCGGACGTATCAATCGTGCGGTGGTAAATGTGGACGCGGATGATTTTGTGCTGGAGAACATGACGGTGCGCAACACCACTCCTTACCGGGGTTCGCAAGCTGAAGCGTTGCGCATTAACGGCAATCGTTGTGTGCTTCAAAACGCCGACTTTTGCAGTTATCAAGACACCCTGCTGCTCAGCGGACGGGTTTATGCGACGAATTGCTACGTCGAGGGCGACGTGGATTTTATTTGGGGACAAGGCGTTGTCTTCTTCGACCGGTGCGAAATCAAGGCCGTCCATTCGGGTTACTATGTGCAGGCCCGCAATCCGACCGAGAATTGCGGTTACGTATTTTCCCATTGCCAGCTCACGGAATCCCCGGGGGTTGAAAAATGCCTGCTGGCGCGGATTGATGCCAACCGTTTCCCCTGCAGCCAGGTGGCGTACATCAACTGCCAGATGGGTGGCCAGGTTCCGCCCGTTGGTTGGGAAGCAAAAGGCACGAATTTAACCCACCTGCGTTTTGAGGAATTTCATAGCACCGATTTGCAGGGTAAACCCGTGGATGTCAGTCAGCGTCTCCCGGTTTCCCGTCAACTTAGCCGGCGAGAAGCGGACGCACTGTCCGATCCGGCCAAGGTGCTGTCTTATCAGGAAACCTGGCATCCTGGCGTGCCATCCGTTCCACACCTGGAGTGATAAATCAATCCTTGATGAAAACTCCAGCCACGTTTTTGGTCCTTTCGCTTGTCATCTCACTGTATGCCGCCGATGCCGGACCCAGGGTTTTTGACGTCCGCCAGTTCGGCGCCAAGGGCGATGGCAAGACCTTCGACACTGCGGCCATCCAAAAAGCGCTGAATGAATGCGGCCAAGCGGGGGGTGGCACCGTGAAATTTCCGCCGGGAACTTATCTAAGCCAGCCGCTTGCCATTCGCAACCAAACCACGGTTTTGCTCGAAGCGGATGCCACGCTGCTGGCCTCGCCAACGCAATCAGATTATCTCAAGGGCGGCGGCGACTGGCTCAAGGCCAAAGGCAGCGGCGATTTCATTCCGTTCATCGGTGGCAACGATTTGACGAACGTGACGTTCACGGGCAAAGGCACGATTGACGGCAATGGCGCGGTCTGGTGGGGGGAAGCCGAAAAAGCCCGCCAGAAAGTGTCCGGTTATGTGCTGCCACGCCCGCGTCTCATTATTTTTAATCGGTGCAAAAACCTTCGCCTGACCGGCATCAAACTCATCAACTCACCCAGCTCCCACTTCGTGCCCGCGGACTGTGAAGATGTCACGGTCGAAAACGTCACGATCGTTGCTCCCGCCGGCGCGGCCAACACCGACGGCATCAACCCGAGCAATAGCCGCAACGTGACCATCACTCATTGCACCATTGACACCGGCGACGACAACATCGCCGTCAAATCCGGCAAGAAAGTTGAGGGCCGCCCATTCGGCTGCGAAAACATCACCATCGCCGATTGCGATTTTCTGCACGGCCACGGCATGGCCATTGGCAGCGCCACTGTTGGCGGCGTGCATCACGTGGTCGTAAAAAACTGCCGTTTTGAGAATACCGACAACGGCTTGCGCATCAAATCCGGCCGCGACCGCGGCGGGCTGGTCGAGGATATCAGTTATTCGAACATCACGATGAAAAATGTGCATCCGGCGATTTCCATCGTCAGCTATTACCAATACAGCACCAATGACAAATATCAGAAGAACGACCCCGCCCAGCCGGTGACTGAAACCACCCCCGTCTTTCGCAACATTTGCATTTCCAACGTGACGGCAACCTGTACCCAGGACGCCGGCCTGATCATCGGTTTGCCGGAGAGTATGATTTCGAACGTCGTGCTGGAAAATATTCATCTCACCGCCGAAACCGGACTGACGATTGCCAACGCCAAGGGCATCCAGCTTAAAAATGCGGAGGTGTCAGTGAAAGAAGGCCCCCCTTTCACGACGGAAAATGCGCAGGTCGAAGGCTTGGTGCGCGCGAACGAAAAACAATGAAAGGAATGCAATTATCTTGTTGATTTGATGGCTCTGATTTGGGGTCTTGGGCAACCACATGCCAGCAGTGCACAATATTCAATTTTATTTGCAAGCATCTGATATTGAGCAATATAGATTTTCTGGCAAATTTAATCGCTACCCGTTATGTTCAAGCTTCCAAAAGGTTTGCTCCGGCAATTCCGATGGAAAATTCAAATGAGCAGACAAAAACAAACCATGAAAAAAATAATTCCATTTTTGCTAATTACTATGTTCGCCATCCCGCTGCTCCGCGCGGAGCAGGCCGAATGGTCGCAAGTCCCCGAAATACTGGCACGCATCAAGGCTCCGGTGTTTCCCGCGCGTGATTTCGTCATTACAAATTACGGCGCGGTGGCCGATGGCAAGACTGATTGCACCGCAGCCATTGGCAAGGCGATTGATGCTTGTGCCGGGGCAGGCGGCGGCAATGTGGTGGTACCAGCCGGAGAATTTCTCACCGGGGCGATCCATTTGAAAAGTGGCGTGAATCTACACCTCGATGACGGCGCAACGTTGAAATTCAGCACGGATCCCAAGGCCTATCTGCCCGCGGTGTTGAGCCGTTTTGAAAGCGTTGAATGCTACAATTATTCGCCGTTCATTTATGCTTTGGGCCAGAAAAATGTCGCCGTGACCGGCAAAGGCACACTGGACGGCCAGGCCACCGATGAGAACTGGCTGCAATGGAAGGGAAAAAAGGGGGGCACCAATACTCAAAAGGCCGCCAATGAACGGCTCAAAAAAATGGCCGAGGCGGGAGTGCCCGTGGACCAGCGCCGGTTCGGTGAGGGCGATTATTTGCGTCCGAACTTCATCCAGTTTAACCGCTGCAGCAACGTCATGGTCGAGGGCGTCCGCATCCGTCGCTCGCCGATGTGGGAGATCAATCCGATCCTTTGCACCAACGTCATCGTGCGCGGGGTGGACATCGTTTCGCATGGCCCGAACAACGACGGCTGCGACCCGGAAAGCTGCCGGGACGTGCTGATTGAAAACTGTCTGTTCGATACCGGCGATGATTGCATCGCCATCAAGTCCGGCCGCAATGCTGATGGCCGCCGCATCGGCGTACCGTCGGTGAATCTGATCGTGCGGGGCTGCACGATGCGCGATGGCCATGCGGGCACGGCCATCGGCAGCGAGATTTCCGGCAGTTGCAGCAATGTTTTTGTGGAGAATTGTGAGATGAGCAGCCCGCACCTCAACTGTGCTTTGCGGCTCAAGTCCAATGCGGTCCGTGGCGGCGTTTTGCAAGATATATTCATGCGGAATTGCAAGGTCGGACAGGTGTCGGATTCCGTTCTACAGATTGATTTTCTTTACGAGGAAGGCACCAATGGAATTTACAAGCCGGTCGCGCACAATGTGGCGATGGAGAACGTCACCGTTGAACATACGCCCCGTGTCTTGAATGTCCGGGGTTTCCCGGCCGCTGAAATCAGCGATGTGCGGATTTACAACTCGACCTTCAAGCAAATCGAGAAGCCGGACGTGGTTATGGATGCCGATGCGAAGCTGGTGAACTGTGTGCTCGATTATAAAAAATGACCGGCGCTGCGGGAGCCTTTCCGGTCGAAACTAGAAATGTGAAACCCGCAATATCGGCCGGATGGCCATGACGTGTCTATAACAGTCCCAGTTAACCTGGGTACAGTTGCTGTGCGCGGCACTATGATTCCGGAAAGTTTCCTGAAATACGCGAAGCGTCTTGGACTGCACCGGTCCGCTGTTTTTTGCAGGCAGATGAAGCATCCGCGAGGTTTCGTATGAACTGCTATAATCAGTTTTGATTCCTCAGGTTTCCAGCAAGCCGACTCAAGTCGTGATCCAGTGAACACCAGTGGGGGCTTCCTGACCGAAGACGGAGTATTTATTGCGGCGGCAGGACACCCAGCGCCTGTAGCTGGCGCCTGGCCGTCTCATGATTGGGATCCAATCGCAACACCTCCTCATATTGTTGAATGGCCGCATCCCGATACCCCTCCATGAGCAGGACACCGGCAAGATTATTGTGCGCCTGGGGAAAGTCGGGTTTGAGCTGCAGGGCCTCGTTGTATTCTTTAATGGCCTCGTCGAGCCGGTTCTGGCTGAGGAAGATGTTGCCGATGTTGTAATGGGCAACCGGTTTGTCCGAAGTGAAGGGCAGGGATTCCCGAATCAAAGCAACCGCATCGTCAAATTCACCCTTCGCAACCAAAGCTGCCGCGAGATTGGAATAGGCGGTGACATTGTATTTTGTCACCGCGATGGCATGGCGGAAAAGAGTCTCGCTATTTTGCCAATATTTCAGTTGATCCACCGTGCGCGCGGTACAGGCCGTGAGGACTATTATCGCCAGTCCCCAAATTACTGCCTTGGGCGTTCGCCAGCGCCGGAAAGCGTCACCGGCTCCCCACACCAGCATGATGAACACACCCACCAGCGGCAGATAGGTATAACGATCCGCCATGGATTGCACCCCCACCTGCACCAGTCCAATCACAGGAACCAGCATTCCCAAATACCAGAGCCAACCGGTAATCAAATAAGGAAATCGGCGGCCCGCCCGCATCACCGCCAAGCTCACCCAACCAAGCAACACCACAGACAGACACAAATGCACAAAGGACCAGTATCCCGGATGCGGATATGGTATCGCCAGGTTCACCGGCCAGAACATTTTGAGCAAATAGCGCACATACGAAACGATTGCATTCACCACTCGAATGCCCATGGACACTTTAACCAGAGAAGGCATGGCTCTCTTCTGGTTTACAATTGTAGCGGCCAGGAAAACCACACTCAACGCCAGGAACGGCAGTTTTTCCAATACTAAACGTCTGAGTGTTGCAGGTTGGCCATCGGGCAGTGAGGATGAAAAACGACGCAAAGGCCACCAATCCAGCAGCAGCATTACAAACGGCAGCGTCATCAGCATCGGTTTGCTCATCAACCCCAGTGAAAAAAACACCAGCGCCAGCCAGTAGCCAGCCCTCGACTTCTTCTGCGCGTATCGCGCGTATGCCCGGAGCGTCAGGATGAAGAACAGCCCGCTTAAGACGTCTTTGCGCTCGCTCACCCACGCCACCGATTCCACATGCAGGGGGTGCAACGCAAACAGAGCCGCCACCAACGCGCTCCGCCAATACGCCCCGGTCATCTGGTTTAACAAAAGAAACAACAACACTGTGCTGGTGGCATGAAGGAGCAGGTTGGTCAAATGCGGTCCCATCGGGCCGGAACCGAACAATTCCACGTCCAGCATCAGCGACAGCCACGACAACGGCTGCCAGTAGCTGATTTGTCCCGTTTTAAAGGCCCAAGCCACGCCACCCCAGGTCAATCCTGCCTGCACGTGCGGATTGGAGGAAAAATACTGGCCGTCATCATAGGTAATGAATTCGCACTGGCACGTTCGGCCAAAAACCAAGAGCACAGCCACGGCCAGCAGCGCACACATGCCAGAGACTGCGCGGTTGCCGTTATTTTGCTGTGGTTGGGGAACAAACATACGGTCAGGAAAACAAACCGGCGCCGTAATTACCAGCGCACGTTGTTATTCTTCCTTTTGCGCGCCCAAGGCGCGTAATTGCTGCACCGCCTCGTCATAGTCCGGTTTCAGCCGGATGGCCTCTTGCAATTGGCTGACGGCCTCCTCACGCCGGCCCAGCCGCGCCAATGCCATGCCCAGGTTCTTGTGGGCCGGAGCGTAGTTGGGCGACAATTTCAGGCATTCGGTGAATTGCAAAACCGCTTCTTCGTATTTCTGTTGTATCGCCAGTGCATTCCCAAGATTGAAATGCGCGTCCGCCTGGTTTGGATTAAGCCGGAGAGACTCCAGGAAGTGGGACACAGCTTCGTCCCGGCGCCCATGCAACATCAGGAGATAACCCAGACAATTGTGCGCCTGCCAGTAATCGGGCTTAAGGCGCAGTGCCTCCGTGTATTGTCCAACGGCCTCCTCCCACCGGCCCTCAGCCTCCAGCGCAACGCCCAGATTATAGCGGGCATAAACAAAATTCGGGTCCAGCCGAAGCACTTTCTCATACATGGCCGTTGCTTCGGTGAACTGATGTTTGTCTGCCAGCGCAGCGCCAAGATTATTCAGGGCCGACAAATGGTCGGGGTCGGATTGCAAGGCCCGGTTGTAATACTGGATGGCTTCATCCAGATGTCCTTCATTGGCCAAAATTTTGCCGATGTTGTTCAATGATTTCGTGTAGTTGGGACTGATCCGGACCGCACGCTGAAAGTATTCCAATGCCGCAGAATCCTGCCCTTTGTCTTCCAGGTAACAACCAAGGTCGTAGCAGGCAAAGGCATTGTCCTTGGTCGCTGCAATTGTATGACGCAGGAGGGTTTCGCTGTCTTGCCAGTAACTTAACTGGTTTCGCGTCAATATCACACAACCGGCCAACACCAGGCCCGCGCCCAACACCCCGAGGGCCTGGGGTAGGCGCCATCGGATTAGAATCGCGTCCACACCCCAGACAACAATGATAAAAATCCCGACCAATGGCACATAGGTGTAGCGGTCGGCCATGGACTGTGCGCCGACCTGTAAAATTCCAATGACAGGTATAAGCAGGCCGAGGAACAGGAACCAACCCACCGATAAAAACGGCCAACGGCGGCGAAACCAGAACGCGCCGACACTAAGGCTGACAACCAGCAGCGAACTTGAAATCACCGCTGCGGCAGGCCAATGCTCAGGAAAAGGATAAGGCATTACCAGATTCACCGGCCAAAACATCTTGCCCAAATAACGAGCATACGAAATCAACGCATTTCCCAGCCGCTCATCAAAAGGAAGCTGTTTCAGGGACAGCACCGCGCGCCCATTTGCCTGGGCAATAACCGTGATTATCGACGATGCCAGGCTCAAAAACAGGAAAGGCATCTTCTCGCGAACCAGAGTCCAGACGGTCGGGAGCCGAGTATCGGCCTGCGATTCACGAGCTTTGGAGGTCGTGGGTTCAAAACGCCGTAGCGGCCAGTAATCCAGCAACAACATTAAAAACGGCCATGTCACGAGCATTGGCTTGCTCATTAATCCCAATGCCAGGAACAGGAAGGCCAGGATATAATCGAAGCTCCCGGATCGGGTGCTTGAGATTGAGGCCGCTTTTGCTCCCGGCTCCCGGCCTGCGACCTTCGACCGCTTTTGCACATAGCCGGCATAGCAGAAGAGCGAAAGAAACCCGAAGCAGGTGCTTAACAGGTCTTTGCGCTCCGCCACCCATGCCACCGATTCCACATGCAACGGATGAAGCGCAAACAACGCCGCCACCATGGCGCTGCGCCATCGCGCGCCGGTCATCCGCCACAGCCAGGCAAATAGCAAGACCACATTTGCCGAATGGAACAGCGCGTTCATCAAGTGATGCGCCTCCGGGTTCATCCCAAACAGCGTTACGTCCAACATGTGTGAAAGCCAGGTCACGGGATGCCAGTTGGCGGCATCCAGGGCGCCAAACGCCCACCTGATTCCAGCCAGTGTCAATCCTCCGCGCACGTGCTCGTTGTCGGTAACGTACAAACCGTCGTCACAGTTGACAAAGTCATGGCTCGTCACGGGCCAATACACGGCAAGGGTGACCGCGGCCAACAGCAGGCTGACCGGGAGCAGGCGCCTCAACACGCCGGCGGCGGAGGCGGCAGATTCCGGAACGGCCTTCTCGTGCAGCGAATTGCTCGCGGATGCTCCGGAGTAATGTGGTCTGGCCTTGGACATCGGCGTAGTCTATTTCAGATCAGAATTCCTCAAAATAAAAAAGATCCTCTGCCGGCGCATCCGTGGAGACGTGACCGTTGAAGAAAAGGGGGCAAATTCAAGTTGCCAGTTCCAGGTAATGCGCATGTTGCCCAGGCAAACCCGGTTCCGGGTTGACGCCATTTGCCACAGTTGGAGGGTCTCTCTATTCCATTCCGGCACAAAAAAAGCGTCCCCGGTTTGCTCCGCGCAAGACCGGGGACGCTCTGTTCAAGCGTTAAAGACCAGACTACGGGCTATGCACGCGATAGAAGGAATTGCTTGCCGTCGCGCTTGTGTCCGTATAGGTGGTTGCCGCCAGGTTGGTTACCAACAGTGACCAAACCGTATTGGTATACAACAACTGGGTGGCCTTCTGTATGGAATACGTGAAATTCGCGACACCCGTCGGAATCGGAGTCCAATTTAGCGTGGCACTGGTTCCACTGCGGGTAACCGTCACCGGGTTGATTTGCTCGATTTCCCACGCCGTCGGAACCACTTGTACTTCAAAATACGGCATAGTGATGGTATCTGGTGCATTTTCAAGTTTATTGGGCCGGATGGCGAACGTGTCAAACCGATGGTAAGCAAGCCCATTGGTATCAACATTGGAGAACGACCAGTTCGTGCTGACCCCGGCATAGTTTACACCGGTAATCGACGCCGAGAGTCTGCAACGGTTGGTATCCGTACGTGTAACCTGTAACACCAGCTTGTAATTGGTATCGGGCTTAAACGCAGGGGCGTTTGTATAACCGCCGCCCGCCGGGCCACTATCCATGCTTATGAAATCGCCGGTCGTGCCAATAAGGTTAACGTCCGTCAGGCCGTTCCTGACCATGAGCGACAGAGGCGAATTCGCGGTGAAGTTGGTGCCAAAGTCCACGCTCAAAGCGTACCCTCTGACGCCTAATCCGTTGCCCGAACTACCTCCGCAAGCGGTAGTATCGTTGGTAAACAGCAAGCTGTTCGCTGTGGTGCCAGCATCGGCATAATCGAACAGCCCAAACCGCAAGGCTCCATTGTTGGTAAACGAAGTCATGTCGCCGAGGTTAAGCGGCAAGGTGACCACGATTGCGTTGGTGATATTCAAGGTAACGGGAACAAGGGTTGACGGTACACCATTAGACTCATTCAAGAAATTGCACCACCATAATGTCGAGGTTCCTGAAAGAGGCGTAGCAATCAACGCTCCCGTTGACGCATCCAAACCGCTCGTGTCTGCCGATGTAGTATACCAGACCGAGTTATTGGTTGTCACCGGCGTGTTGCCCCGGTACGTATCGCTAAAGGTGTCATACATGATCAAGCCCACCGGCGTATATGTGGCCGATGTGAGCGTCACGGTTGTCGCTGCGTTAGTTGCCGGCGTATCAAGAGAATTGCATCCACTGGTGACAACGCAGTGATACTGGTTATGCTGGTCGGTGGCAATCCACAGCGTCGGAGTAGTGTAACTGTAATTATTTGCGCCGCTGATGTTACTCCATGTGGAGCCGTTGTTTTGGCTGATTTGCCATTGGTAAATTGGGCTGGTGCAGGGTGCGGTTATTTGCAAGGTGACGTTGAGTCCTTCAACATTTGTCACATTAGCTGCGGGCGCCACAGTTATAATTGGGGCAAGACATTGGCCATACCATGGAGTCGCATCCGCCCAGGTATTGGCAATGCGCAACTCGTCAAATTCGGCGTGTTGTCCACAGGAATCTATGAAAAAGCGCCCTTGACCGGTGGTGCTGGTATCATCGCTGCCATCAGCCGCGACTGCATTGGCCGTTGGCACACTGCCTTCGGCCGCGCCAAAGGAATTGGTGGGCGGATTGATCCACAGACTGTCAACTTCGTTGGAAGTCGTACCCGAGGTCTTATTTTTGATCACCACGAAGAAGGTGTCTTCATAGTTGATGTTGGTGCTGGCCCAATTGGTCA
>JBEKSU010000124.1:0-10894 GCA_049516755.1 Verrucomicrobiota bacterium
TTCCTGCCTTTCCTGCCCATGCTGCCGATCCAGGTGCTGACCAACAATCTCCTGTACGACTTCTCGCAGACCACCATCCCCACCGACCAGGTGGATGCCGACTGGCTGACCAAACCGCGCAAGTGGGAGATTGGGAAGATCCTGCGTTTTATTCTGTTCATCGGGCCGATCAGCTCAATCTTCGATTACCTGACGTTTTTCCTGATGCTGTACGTTTTCAACTGCTGGCACAATCCGACCCTGTTCCACACCGGCTGGTTTGTGGAGTCGCTCTTCACCCAAACGCTCATCATTCATGTTATTCGTACCAACAAAATCCCGTTCATCCAAAGCTGGGCCAGTTGGCCGCTCATCCTCACTTCCTTGATTATCGTCGCAGCCGGCGCCTGGCTGACGGTGTCGCCGCTGGCGAACACGCTCGGGTTTGTCCCGCTCCCGCCGCTATTCTGGCTGTATCTGGCCATCATGCTGCTGGGCTACGCGCTGCTGACCCAGTTGGTGAAGACCTGGTTCATCCGCCGGTTTGGCGAATGAGCGTCCGGCAAATCCAGTCGCGCGAATTTTCAAGGTGACGGCGAACGATTCTCCTTCTCCCGCTGGGCCAAAGTGGATTCGCTCCCTACGCCTTTGGCGGTGGCGGTCACCAGTTCGATGCGGCCAAGCTGTGGTTTGGTCAGGGTGGTGCCGGCATGGAATATCGCTTCACCCCGCATATGGGAGTATTCCTGGACGCCCGCGCAGTGTGACCGAACGAAACAAAATATTATGGCGTCGCCCGCGCCGGCGTGCGCTTCTCCTTTTAGACAGTATAGCCACGGTTGCGCCGGCAGGATCAGTTTCCGGGGAGCTGCACCAACCGTCCGGGTAGGGTTACACCCCATAGCTAAAAAACACCCGGCGACGTAGCTTCGCCAGATTAACAGCCGTAACCACAAACCAAACACATAACGAAAATCATCATTATGAAAAATAAAACATGGGTCATCACCTTGCTTTCCATCACCGCTTTGATCGTGGGATGCGGGAAGCAACAAACCACTTCCCAGCAGATTGATAAGGTCACAACCGAAACCAAAGCAGCCGCGCAGGATATGAAGGATTACACCTTCGCGCAAAAGGCTGAATTCGTCGCCGCCATGCAGGTCCAGCTGGACGCGCTTAACAAGGATATCGACCAGCTCGCCGCCAAAATCGACAGTTCCAGCGACGCGGTCAAGGCCGAAGCCAAACCCAAACTCCAGGCGTTGCGCGACCAGGCAGCCCAGTTGAACAAGCAGCTTGACGACGCCAGGAATGCCACCGAGTCCACCTGGGACAGCGTTAAAGGCGGCTTCAACAAGGCTTACGAATCGACGAAGGACGGGTTCAACCAGGCACGGCAGTGGGTGAGCGACAAAATCGCGCCTTGAGACAAACGTTGCTGGCACCAGGGCCAAGGCGGGCAGAGAACAGCTCCATCCGGCTGGCATCCTGCGCGCGAGGGCGGCGATTTGCTGACGAACGAAATTATAAATGGACGCCGCCACCATAACCCGTCCCCTTGCGGCCAAGGATGACTCCACGGACGCAGCAGCGCCGCGCGTGGAACGGATTGCCGCCACGGCGGCCAAAACCACGCCGGTGCAAATCGTCTTGATTGTGCTCGGCACGATTGCCTTCCTTTACTTTGGCCGTCCCCTGGTCCTGCCGGTTTTCCTGGCTTGTGTGGCGGGAATGACCCTGAAACCGCTCATCCGCTGGTCGTCCTGCTGTCACATTCCGCCGGCACTCTCCGCCGCGGTCGTGCTTGGTTTCCTGGTGGCCGCCGTCGGGGTTGGTTTTGTTCAATTAGGCCGCCCGGCATCGGCATGGATTAATGACGCGCCGCAACACATGACCGGGTTGAGGCAGCGGGTGCTGAAACTTTTCCCGCGGGCCGCCCGATTCAGCGCGGCGGCGGCGGCGGTCAACAACCTGGGCGCGACGGACGCGGAAAAAGCGGCCGAACAGGAGAAAACGCCGACGCTGGAGGTCAAGGAAAGCCGTGGCACCAGCTCAATCCTAAACTGGACCGGAACCCTCCTGGTGGGCGCGGGCGAAACGCTGGTGCTGGTTTACTTGTTGCTGGCGTCGGGCGACCTGTTCCTGCAAAAACTCGTCCGCGTGATGCCGACCTTGAGCGACAAGAAGCGCGCGGTCGAGATCAGCCACGAAATCCAGCAAAACATTTCCAATTATTTATTTTCGGTTTCGCTGATCAACCTTGGTGTGGGTCTGTTCGTGGGTGGAGGTCTCTACTTGATGGGCGTTCCCAATGCCGCGATGTGGGGAATGTTCGTGGCGGTGCTGAACTTTGTTCCCTACTTTGGCCCCGTCACCGGAGTCATCGTGCTGGGCACGGTGGGTCTGCTTACTTTCGACACGCTGTGGCAGGGACTCCTGCCGTCCGTCTGGTACCTGCTGCTCCATCTGCTGGAAGCAAACCTCATTACGCCGGTGTTGCTCGGGCGCCGATTCACCCTCAATCCCGTGGTCATCTTCGTTTCATTGATCTTCTGGATGTGGCTCTGGGGTGTGCCCGGCGCGCTTTTGTCGGTGCCGATCCTGGTTTCAATCAAAGTCGTCTGCGACCGCGTCCCGGCGATGTCGTCCGTCAGCGAACTTCTCTCCCGATAACCTGGCAATAATGGCGATCCTCAACACATCGAGCTGATTTGCGTCGTCTGGTGGTTGTCATTCGCCTTCGGCAGGGTGAATCATTCAGGCGACATCCGGATTCCGCAGATTCAATAAAAACCGGAACGGTTTATTTGGGCCGGGACTGGTGCGCTTGAATCGCTGCGGCGATGGTGTTGACGGTTTGCAGTATTTTCCGCGCGACTTCCACGTCGGAAAGCTTCAGGCGGTAATTTTTTTCCAGCGCGACGGCGATTTGCAGCGCGTCCACCGAATCCAATCCCAGGCCGCCCGGTCCAAACAGCGGCTCGTCATCGCCGATTTCCTCCGCGCTGATCTGGAGCATGAGATTCTCCACCAGCATCCGCTTGATCTGCCCGGTGAGTTCGGTTGGATTGTTCATGCAAAATAAAAATCAAATGATGCCGCCGTCAATTTTGAGCGCCGAGCCTGTGATGTAACCCGCCTCGGCGCAAGCCAGAAATCGGATGGCCGCCGCCACCTCCTCCGGACGGCCGAAACGCCGCATCGGAATTTGCGCCAGCGCCTTTTGCTTCGCGGCGTCATCCAGGCCGGCGAGCGCTTCCGTGTCCAGATAGCCCGGGCAAACCGCGTTGACCGTGATGCCGATGCGCGCGACTTCCTTGGCCAGCGATTGCGTCAATGCCACCACGCCCGCCTTGGCCGCCGCGTAATTCGTCTGCCCCGGCGGCGCCAGCAGCGCGCTCAACGACGCGAGGTTGATGATGCGTCCGCTGCGCTGCGAAATCATCACCGGCATGACCGCCTGGCAGCCGTGAAAAACCCCTTCCAGATTCACGGCCAGCACCCCCTGCCAGGATTCCCATTTCATTTGCGCCAAAAGCGCGTCGTCGTGCGTCCCCGCGTTGTTGACCAAAACATCGAGCCGCTCATGCGCGGCCACAATTTCCGCGACCGCTGATCTCCATGCCTCCGGCTTCGTTACATCCAGGGAAATGGCCCGGCAACGGTCCGGATTTTTCGCCGCCAGTGTTTCCGCGTGTTCGCGCCGGCGATTCACGCCGAGCCAGACAAAATTCTCCGGTGACTCGTCCAGGAACGCCTGCGCCGTCGCGCGGCCCAAAGCGCCGTTCGCGCCCGTGATTAAAATGATTCGTCGGTTCATGCGTTGCCTCCCAAAACCGGTTTGGCAAACCGCGCGCCAATCGCCTGCTGGTTGGCGCCCACGACGCTGACATTCGCGCCGGAAAATTTATTTTGCCGGATGACGTCGCACGCGGCGACGCACTGCCACGCGGTGGCCGCCAGGAATGCCTCCCCCAGAATTGCCCGGGGCGCCACCCGAACGCCAGTCCAATCGCTCCACGCCTGGCATTCCGCCGCGTCCGGGCGTGGCAGTTGTTGCCCGCTGGTGCAGAGCAGTTCATCTTTCGCGCCCGGCGGAAGCTGGGACCGCATCCGGCCCGCCGCCGCAGCCCGGGTTTGACGTTGCGTAAACGGAAACGAATCGGTGATGGCGGCCAGTTCGGCGATGGCGCCGGAATCTTTCTTCAACAAAACTGCGCCCGCACCCGCGCTGTGAACCGCGTTGGGTTGAAACAACTTTATGGCGTCAGCCACGATCCAGTCGGTTTCCTCCGCGCCAATCACCACGCAGGCATCCACCTTGTCGTCCGCGAGCCACTGGGCGGCGAGCGCGAGGCCCTGCAAAAAGGTCCCGTCGTCGCCAACCAGCGTGTAGCAAATGGCATTCGAGCCGAGAAAGGCGGCCAGATGGCTGGCCGAGGCGTTGAAAACAGTTTCGGGAAAAATCAGCGGACTGGCCGTCGCCGGGTCCTTTAAAACTTCCTCATAAAACCGGCGCGAATAATTCACACAGCCGGTCATCACGCCCACGATGATGCCCAGGCGCACGGCGCCGTTTTGCACGAGGGAAACCGTTTCCCCCAGCGCTTCGAGCGCGGCAGCGACGGTGAACTGGGTGATCGCATTGGCCCGGCGTAATCGTGGATGCGCGAAAAATGCCGGCCGCGCCGCCGGCGGCTGGACCGGACGGACGAAAAGTGGATTGTCCCAGCCCGGCCGTGCCACCGGTTGAATGGGCAGCGGGACGTTTTTTTCCAGGGCGGCGCGCAGGGGCGCAACACCCCAGCCGGCGGGCGAAACGGCGCCGATTCCGTCAACAAACACCCGGCTCATGCCCACCTCCGGAAAATGAGCGACGCATTCGCGCCGCCGAACCCAAATGAATTGGAAAGCGCCATTTCAATTTTCGCGTCCACCGGTTCGCGCACAATTTGGAAACGGCAGGCGGGATCGATTTGATTCAATGAAATTTGCGGCGGCAGCCATTGCCCGCGCAACGCCATCAAACAAACGACCGCTTCCACCGCGCCGGCCGCGCCGAGCAGATGGCCGATGCTGGATTTGGTCGAGCTGACCGGCAATTTTCTTGCACGGGCGCACGCCCAACGGTTGACCGCCACCGCTTCCGTGGCGTCGTTTTGCGGCGTGGCCGTGCCATGCGCGTTGACATAATCAATTTGTTCCGGAGAAACTTTTGCGCACGCGCACGCGGCCGTCATCGCGGCCAGGGCGGCATTGCCCTCGGGATGCGGTTGCGTGAGGTGATACGTGTCGGTGGCCGCGCCATAACCGGTGATTTCGCCCAGAATTTCCGCGTTTCGTTTTCGCGCGTGTTCCAACGTTTCCAGGGTCAAAATGGCCGCGCCTTCACCGAGCGTCAGCCCGTCCCGCGTGGCGTCGAACGGACGGCACATGGTCGGTGAGAGTGACTGGAGCGAATCAAATCCGGCAAAAGTCAACTGGCACAAGGCGTCGTACCCGCCGGTCAATACTTTTTCGGCGCGCCCGTGGCGCACCAGCTCAAACGCATGGCCGATGGCGTTCGCACCGGAGGCACAGGCGTTGGAAATGACGGTGGTCGGCCCGTGGAAACCGAAGGCGTTGCCCAATTCGAGTCCCTGCTGCTGAATTTGATAGTGGACGACCCGCGTTGGCTGGCGTCTTTTGGCATGCGGAGATTGGAGGGCTTGTTGCAGATATTGTTCACCGAAGGACATCTCGCCGCTGGTGGTGCCAAGCACCACCGGCAGATTTTCCTCCGCGTTCCATCCCGCCTGTAACCACGCTTCCTGGGCGGCGGATACCAGCATCCGGGAAGCACGGCTCAAACGGCGGATGGTGTTCGGGGCCAGTTTTGTGGCCGGAAGTTCCGCCGGCAGGTCGGCTTCCGCCGCGATTTTTGAACGCTGGCGCGAAACGTCGAACAACGTCACCGGACGAAATGCGGTCCGCCCGGCGCGAAAGCCATCGGCGTTGATTCGCCAGCCGGGGCCAAACGCGGTGAAAACGCCCGCGCCGGTGACGACGACGCGATTCGACCTTGCGGCGGGGAAAGATTTTGACGGGGGGAACAACACGCAAGCCTCACCTTTGAACTGTGCCGGCGATTTCTTTTCCCGCGGCTTCCGCCGCCTGGGTGCGATAAAAATCCGCCAGCCCGGTTTTCGATGGCTCGAGCCCTTCGGCGGCAAGGGCATTCAGTACGCGCTCTTCCGTCATGATAAACCGGCCACGCTTGTAAATGACGTAATTGCTGCGCAAATCACCGGGGGTCAGATTGATCGTCACGAGATTCGCCCCTGCGCGCAGGCCGCGGCGATAGCCATCCGGCGTGGCGAGGTTGAACGCGCTGACGGCGGGAATCACCCAGTCGGGCCGCATCAACCGCAGTGCGCTCACGCAATTGAGAGTCCAATCGGCATTACCCATCGTGCCGCCGGCGAGGGGCGTGTTTTCGCCGGGAATGAACGGGCTGACGCTGCAACCGTGAAGCGGAAGCGTGCGGGCCAGCTCCAGGTTTTTCCACAGGTCCCGCAGCCCTTGTCCGGGCAGCCCGACGATGAAACCGGAGCTGACGAACCAATTATTTTCCGCGAGCAGGCGGATGTGCCGCAGTCGTTCGGCCAGGGTGCCGGGCGATTCCAGTTGCTCGTATTGCGCGGCGTCGCCGGACTCGAACTTCATGATATAAATGCCCGCACCAGCGGCCTGCAGTTCGGAGTAAAGTTCAGGCGACAGGGTTCCCAGGCAAACGCTGATGCCGAGCGGCGTTTCGCGCCGCAAGGTTTCGATGAGTGGCAGCACGACTTCGCGCACGGCCACCGGGTCTTCGCCCGACTGGATGTTCACGTCCGTCACACTGTCCGGGCGATGTTCGATGAGCAGTTCGGCGATTTGTTCATGCTGCGCGCGGTAGCGGGCGAGGGTGCGATTATCGCGGCGCATGCCGCAATAGCCGCAATTTTCGCGGCAGAAATTCGAAACTTCGACCACGGCGCGCACAAAAACTTTTTCACCAAAAGTATTTCGCGTCGCGGCGGCAGCGCGTTCATGCATGGCCGCCTGTGCCATGCCGTTCAAAGCGAGTTCAGACTCGGTGGGAAAATGGCCGTAACTTGACACTCGTCCATGATTTTAGGCTCGATCTCCCGGCGAGACTAGTGGGGTGAACACCCCATATACACCGGCCAACAGCCGGCTTAACCTCGGTGAGACTGGTGTCGGCGCAATGCATTTTGCCCGGCCGGCAGAATGGTTTAGAGCGTCGTCAACCAGGCACGATTAAATTATTGAAATCTATTTGCGACCATGAAAATTAAACAAAAAAGTTTCACCCTGAAAACGTTAGCGGTAACGGCAATGGCATTTGCCGTTGCGCAGACGGCGCTGGCCGCCGATCCGACGGCCTTTGAACTGGCCAAATTGGGCAACCAATACGTCGGCGTGGAATCGAAGGACCAGGTCGTCCAGATCCGCTCCGAGAAATCCGCCGGCACGCTGGTGCCGAACATCTGGTATGTCGTTTATTACGATCCCGACGCGACGCTCAAAGCCGTCGAGGTGAAATTTGGGGCGGGACAAAAGCTCGATGTTTCGCACCCGTTGCGGCTGCTCGAACCGGTGACGGGCAACGACCGGACGCTCGACCGCGCGAAATTGAAGGTGGATTCCGACCAGGCCCTGAAAATCGCCAGCGCGGAACCGTTGTTGAAAAATCTCACGCTCAAGGCCTCACAACTCTGGCTGCAACACGGCGACCAGGGCCCGGAATGGAAGGTAAAACTGTGGGCGGCCAAACTAAGAGACCCCAATGACGACGCGGACGTCGGGGTTGTGGTCATTTCCGCCGCCGACGGCACGGTCGTCCAAAGCGACCTGCATCCCGGCAACGTGGATTAACCGCGAACGCGCGCAGGTTTTACAAAAAGTGATGGATTGGAAACGCCAATGCGCTGCGGTGGTTCCGTGCTTCAATGAAGCGGCGCACATCGGTTCCGTCATCGCCGGAGTCCAGAAGCATTTGCCAAAAATCATTGTCGTGGACGACGGCTCGACCGATGCCACAACGGAAAAGGCGAAAACGGCGGGGGCGGAAGTGCTCCGCCGGCCAACGAATTGTGGCAAAGGTGCGGCGTTGAGCGCCGGCTGGCGAAGGGCCCGTGAACTCGGCTTCACCTGGGCGCTCATGTTGGATGGCGATGGCCAGCACGCGCCGGACGATATTCCCAATTTTTTTGACCGGGCTGAAAAAAATTGGGCTCCGCTGATTGTCGGCCATCGCATGGATAATTCCGACGCAATGCCCTGGTTGCGTCGAATAGCAAACCGGTGGATGTCAGAACGGCTTTCCCGTTTGACCGGCGTGCGGCTGCCGGATTCGCAATGCGGTTTCCGGCTCGCGCATTTGGAAACCCTGTTGCGGCTGCCGCTCCGCGCGAACCGGTTTGAAATCGAATCCGAAATGCTCGTCGCCTTTCTGGCCGCAAAACAAAAGGTGGCATTTGTGCCCACCCAGGTCATCTATAAATCGAACACGAGCCGGATCAATCCACTCACGGACACCTGGCGCTGGTTGCGCTGGCGGCTGGCTCAACGCAACGTTTTCCGCGCTTGCAGCACGATGCGTGTGCCGTAATACAACCATATTTTGGCATCGGGTATTTCCGCCCGGGCCGCCAGCTCGCGCCATTCACCCAGGCGAAAACCGCGGCGCACGGAAATCAAACCATCATTGCGCACGATTCGATTGATCCGCAGCAAATGCATTCCGAACCAGAGCATGGCATAAAGCCCGGCGTTGCGGTGGAGGTCGCAAACGAACATCGCTCCGCGCGTCACGCGCCACGCTTCCCGCCAGTGCGTGACAATTTGTCCGTCGGTCAGGTGATGGGTCATTTGCGAGGCGACCACCAGGTCAAAACTGCTGTCGGCGAACGGCAGTTGCAGCGCCGAACCGACCACGCTGTCCGGCTGATTGCCGGTTTTCAGCGCCAATGCGTTCGCGTCCAGGTTGGTGAAATGCCAGTCCCAGCCGCGGCAGCCCGCCCATTCGGTCAAAGTTTTGCCGAGCAAACCGGTGCCCGCGCCGATGTCCAGGATGTTCATCCGTTCACAATTTTTGGCCCCGAGCCAGTGCGGCAATACACTTTCAAACGGGTGCGCAAACGCAAAAAAACGGTTGATGCGGTCCAGTTCACAAAAAGCGGCGGCGGTCTCCGCTTCGGCGCGGCCAGGCAGATCCAAATATTCTGCTTGCGTGGAGCGATGACGCAAAAACATGCTTCCCAATAGGACAAACATGGACTCAATACAAGCTCCGGCCTCAAAAAGGCGCATTTCAATCAAGCGCCTGTTGCGCAAAATTGTGATTCTCGCCATCGTTACGGTGGTTTTTGGATGGCTTTATGCCTGGGCGTCGCCGTGGGCGTTTCCCAAAAATAAAACCTCCGGGTTCGGTCACGGAATATTGCACGGCGCGTTGATGCCGCTGGCGTTGCCCAGCCTCGTCCTGGGCCGGGACGTGGAAATATTTGCGGCGGACAATTCGGGGCGTAGCTACAAAATCGGTTACATCTGCGGCATCAACGTCTGCGGCCTGGTCTTTTTCGGGCCATTGTTCTGGCGTCCAAAACGCGGCGCGGCGGATCACAAAAACCAGCTGTGATAAATCTCAATGATGTTCAGTCTGCCGCCCACCCAATAAAGATTTGCCGGCAGAAAAAAGGATTGCGCCGCGCGGTCAAATGTCAATTGTGCCGGTTGCGTTGGGTCGTTCGGGTCGTAGGCCTGAAACTCAAAACCGCGCCCGGTTTCCACCCCGTCGAACACCACCATTCCGTGATTGATGGACAGGGAAGGAAAATTCACCAGATGGATGAGGGGAGCAATATTTTGTTTGAGGGCGGCGAACAATTGCGCCGCCGTGCGTGTCTGGTGGGCCCGCGTGATCGGAAGAATCATCCGCCAATGGCTTCGCAAAAAATACGAACGCCAGGCCCTGCCACACCCGGCTTTCAACAAAGGTTCACGAGCCCGGCTGAATTCGCGCAAGCTGGCATATCCGGGAATGACGACCTGTCTTTCGTCCGGACATGGTGTGCGCGGGTTGCGTGAAATGACTTCGCGAATCAAATGCCGGCAGGTCTCGTCACCGGCAATTTTTTGACCGGCATCAAACCGGGCGTGGTAATGAAATTGCCGCACCGCGCGCGTCAGGACAAAACAGCGTAACACGTAGTCCGGCTTCGGCTCCCGCCGACAGACAGTGGTTTTGCCGGTCGCCGGGTCAAATTGATATTCCCACAGCAATTCATTGGCGAAGGCGAAGGTGTCGCGCGCAAATTCAAAAGGCCGCCCGCCGGCCTCACCTGGATTTGTTTTGGTGGATATCATCAATTCGCTTGCGGAGGAAGTTAGTCATGCATTAACAAACTGACAATGCTTTACGAACGCTGGCGGAAAATTGCCGGGGAACATCGCAATGAAATCGCGCTGCGCGATTTTGCTTCCGGCCAACGCTGGACTTTTGCCAAACTGTTCGCTGCGGGCGAAGCCCAAACCATTGGCCGGGCCGGTACTGTCTTTCCCCAGGGCCATGCGCCGGAATTCATCCTCGATTTGCTTGCCGCGTGGCGCGAAAACCGGATGGCTTGTCCGCTCGAACCGGGACAAGGTGGGGCGAGCGTCCTCGCGGGCCGGCTCGTCAGCAGCCTCGCCCCATCGATAGTCCATTTCAAATCCACGTCGGCCACCGCCGGCGCGGCGCGACTCGTCGCGTTCACCGCCGAACAACTCATGGCCGATGCGGACAATATCGTCGGCACGATGGGCTTGCGCGCGGACTGGCCAAATCTCGGGGTCATTTCGATGGCGCACTCCTACGGTTTTTCCA
>JBEKSU010000125.1:0-10870 GCA_049516755.1 Verrucomicrobiota bacterium
CACCGGTGGAATGTCGGGCGGCGCGCGATGCTCGCTGCAACTGGCTTTCCTGCACAACGACGTGATTGCGGGAAATATTTCAATTTGCGGAGCCAATTTCTACGAGCCGGTGCCCAAGGTCAAAGCGTCTGACACTTCGAACTATGGTGTCTGGCCGGTCCCTCCCGACCGGATCGCCAGGGCCAGGAAGAACGTGCGGTTCATTTTTATCACCGGCGCCAAGGATTTTCGTTACGGGAACATCCTGGACATCTACCAGGGCGGTTTCGTGAAGAACGGTTTTCAAGCCCGGCTCATTGACCAGCCGGACATGGGACACCAAATGTGCAGTCCGGGATCCCTGTCCGAAGCTTTCCATTTTGTCAGTGGCGAGCGGTGAGGCGGCCGGCGGTGTCCTGGGGCGTTCAACTTTGCTGGCATGCCTTATGGTGCCGGTCACGGGCTGACCGTCCCGCTGAAAACAAAAACGCTCCACTGGATTCAGTGGAGCGCAATGATTTAAGACCGAAAGGGGATTATTTCTTGTCGGAGGCAGCCGGCGCATTGGTGGAAGCTGTGGCCGGGGCGGCGGGTTTGTGGGCCTTCATCAATCCGACCTTGACCATCTTGTCCTTGTCTTCCTGGGACATCTTGGCGCGTTCTTCCTTGTCGAGCTTGCCGTCCTTGTTGGCGTCGTATTTCGCCAGCATTTCCGTCATGACCGTCTGTTGTTCCGGGGTCAATTCCTTCTTGGGTTTGGCATCCTGAGCTTGGACCATGATTGCGGTTGCACAAAGAAGCCCGATGACTGCGACTAATAGTTTCTTCATATTTTTATCGTAATAAACGTTCAATTTGTTGGTTAAAACTGCACTGAAACAGACGCTGAAGATTCCACCCGGGTTACATAATTTCGGTCAAATTCCCCTGCGCCTTGCGCATTATAGGGGAATCTGGATTCTTCAAGCAATGAATGTTTTGACCATGTGAAATCATGGAATATGCCGCACTTTCCACCTTACGGTGTGCCAAATGGTCGTGCCGAAGAAAACGAAGGCGGAACCGCCGTTCTGTCGCGACAGTGGCTGGTGCTGACCATATCTGTGCCTTGCCATTTCCATCCTGCCGGCGCAGGATGAAGCTGAATCATGAACCGCCGGCAGACCAGGTTGTTTGACGGTTTATCCGTCTTGGTTGCAGCAATCTTCATCGGATTGTGGGCTGACGTAGCGCAAGCCCAGTCTTTCAACTCCAATGCCGGGCCGGATCCGCGGGAAATTCCATTGCCTCCAATCAAGACTGCGATGGAAACATTGCCGGGCATGACTGATTTGCCGGTTTGCCCCGGAATGCCCGACGTGATGACGATGAACAACGGGCAAAAAGTCACAACGGTCAAGCAATGGGAAAAGCGCCGCGAGGAGATGAAGAGGATTCTCGAGTATTACGCGATCGGCCAGATGCCGCCGCCGCCGGGCAACGTGAAGGGACAGGAAATCAAATCGGAATTGGTGCTGGATGGAAAAGTGAAATATCGGCTGGTGCATTTGACTTTCGGGCCGGAAAGTAAACTGGCGTTGGACATCGGCATCTTCACACCGGTCACAGGCGGACCTTTCCCAACCATTATCATGCAACTTCCAGGAAGTGCCGGGTCGCCACCCTATGCAACGGCGTTGCCGCGTCTTCCGCAAGGCCCAAGCCAAGGCAAAGGACAGGATGTTTTGCTCGTGGTCGGTGCGGCAACTAACGCCAGCACAACGGTGGCCGTCACCAACCCGACACCAGCGGTTCCCGGTCAGGAATCAGCAGCCTCAGCAACCAACTCCCGTGGCGGTAGCGGTGGCCGCGCACCGGCCACCGCCGAAGAGATTGCGAAGCACAACAGTGAAGTATTCCGCCGCGGCTATGCGTTGGCGATGTTCAATCCCAACGATTGTGCCGAGGATACGACATTGCGGAATGAAGACGGCAGTTGGGCGTTTCGCCACACCCGGTTTTTACCAGCTTATCCCGGCTACGATTGGGGTATCCTCGCGGTTTGGGCGTGGGGCGCGTCGCGCGTCGCCGATTATCTCGAAACCGATCCCGCGATAGACAAAACGAAACTCATCATCACCGGCGCGTCGCGCAACGGAAAATCCGCGATGATTGCAGCGGCATTTGATGGGCGTTTGATGGGCGCTCCGGTCGTGACCGGCGGCGGCGGCATCGGCGCGTATCGCTTCGCCGGCCCGCGCAAGAGCGAAACGCTCGATATGATGCAGAAAAAATATCCGAACTGGTTTTCGCCGCATCTGCATGAGTTCTGGGGGCAGTGCGAGAAGTTGCCCTTTGACGAACATTGGTTTCTCGCGTTGTGCGCGCCGCGTCCTTTCATCGCGCTGGAAGGCGACACCGATGCGATTTCGTGTCCCGAGGCGGTCCGGCAATCCATTCTTGGCGCGCAACCGGCCTATGAACTTTTCGGCGCGAAAGACCGGCTGGGGGTAAATTATGCGCATCATGGTCACGCCTTCACGCAGGAGGATTTGACCGCGATGATGGACTTTGCCGACAGGTATCTCAGCGGAATGAAAGTCGGGCGCACGTTTGATCAATTCCCGACGGAAGCAGAACTCGACGCGGCGGTGGCTGCCAAGGCCGCGTCGCCTCCCTCCCAATGATGCCGATGAAACAATTATTTTTAATCTCATTTCTCGCGGTCCCGCTTTTCTGCGCTGACGCCGCGGTGAAACCTCCGTTTAACGTCCGCGACTTTGGCGCGGTTGGTGATGGCACGAACAAGGACACGGTTGCTTTTCAGAAGGCGCTCGACGCCTGCGCCGTTTCCGGTGGTGGCGAAGTCCTTGTCCCCGCCGGCAAATATCTCATCGGCAGCGTGCAGATCGGCACCCGCACCATCCTCCGGCTCGAAGCCGACAGCATCATCAGCGGCAGCCCGGATACCAATGATTATCCGATGATGGACATCCGTTGGGAAGGGCGCTGGCAGCCGGGGCGGCGCGCGCTCATTTATTCTGCAAATGTTGACCACACGGGAATCGTCGGCCCGGGGCGCATTGAAGGAAATCCGGACGTGGCGGCCCCGCAAAACCCGCGCGGGGTTGTCGTCCTTGAGCCCATCTCGTGCAATGATGTCCACTGGGAAGGATTCGCCGTCACGCAAGGCGGCAATTGGGCCACGCATCCGACTTATTGCACCGATGTCGTGATAAAAAACGTAAACATCGAAAGCGGCCGCGATGGCATTGACATTGATTCCTGCAAAAATATCCGCATCGAAGGTTGCGACATCGACACGGGGGATGATTCCATCAGCCTGAAATCCGGCCGTGGCCTGAACGGCGCGCGCCTGGGGAAGGCCACGGAGGACGTGCTGATCACCCGATGCACCTTGCGCGGCCGCCGTTTCGCCTGCCTCGGCATCGGCAGCGAGACCTCCGGTGGCATCCGCAATGTTCGGATCGAACATTGCAAATTAACCAGCAACACCTACGGCGTTTATGTCAAGACACGCATTGGCCGGGCCGGGGTCATTGAGAACATTTCGGGCGATGATCTCGATGTTCCCGCCGGAGGATTTCTCCACGTTAACTTGATCAGCTCCGGAAACCAGAACACTTCGGACGATCCGGTTGAGGGTCTGGCCGGCTATCCTGTTGGCAGGAACTTCAGTTTCTCCAACGTCCGGGTCGCCGGTACAACCCTTGCCGACGTCAGCAAAATTTCCGCGGAGAAACCGCTCGAAAAACTCAGCCTTAAAAACATAACGGGAACCTGCACGAAAGGGATTACATTGGTCCATGTCAAAGACGCCAGCCTGCGCGGCATCAACCTGACCGGGTTCACCGGTCCGCTGCTGGAGACCAACGACGTCACGGGCACCGGTCTGGCTGGCGCCGTCATGTACGTGCCGCCGCCGCCCGCTCCCCCGCGACATCGGGCAGACAGCGGCGAATCCAAAGCGCCCACCAACAATCCGGATGCCACCGCCACACCCGCTTCAAATTAATTTCCCGGATGAAAGCCATTTATCTCCTCCCATTTCTCGCGTTTGCCCTGGCCCGGGCGGAAGGTCTATCCGCGTTGGACGTCAGCGGGAGTAAAACCAACGCCGCCATTGCGGGCCGCGGCCAGGCAATAGCGCCGGCCACCTCGGACTCGCCGTTCGCATTGGTTGCTCTTACCAAGGATCAAATCAACGCCGCGTCGCCTTTTTTTACGGTGGATGGGAAGTTGCCGGAGATATTAACGACGCCCCCGGCGCGGCTCGAAGATTTGCAAATCCTCCGCCTTTGGCCGGGTCAGGCGCCGCTGCAAACCCGAAATGATCCGGCCCGGGATATTCCGACCCTTACCGTTTTTCTTCCTCCCACGGGCAAAGCCAGCGGGGCCGCCATGATAGTTTTCCCCGGTGGCGCCTACTCGCATCTTTCCCCCCGCGAAGGAATTCCGGCCGCCCAATGGCTCGCCGGTAACGGCATCACCGCCTTCGTTCTCAAATACCGGCTCGGGATGACCTACCATCATCCTGCCGAGATGGACGACGCCCAGCGCGCCATTCGTTACGTCCGCGCCAATGCCCCGGCGTGGGGACTCGATCCCGGGCGGGTCGGCATCATTGGCTTTTCCGCCGGCGGCCACCTCGCCACGACCGTCGCCACTCATTTTGACGCCGGCGATTCCCGATCCAGCGACCCGATCGAGCGCGTGAGTTCCCGCCCTGATGTCCAGATTCTACTTTATCCGGTGGTGACCATGACCGATGAACCGAATGTCCACAAACCATCGCGACTATTTCTGACCGGCAGCAACGCCGCACCCGAAATTCTCGAATTTCTAAGCAATGAAAAACAGGTGACCAAGGACACGCCACCGGCATTCATTGCCCACTCCATCACGGACACCACCTCCCCGGTGGCCAATTCCGATGAATACGTCGCCGCGCTCATCAAGAACAATGTTCCGTTTGTTTACCTGCGCGAACCGATCGGCAAACACGGCTTCGGCATCACCAAAGACTGGTCGGGGGTGGCCATGGCCTGGCTCCGTGCCCGGAATTTCTGAAGTGTTCAGCCATACGAATCAAAACCAACCCATGTTCAAGTTGAATTTTATTTTCGGACTGGTGACCGGCGTTGCGTTGTCATCCGCCGGCATTTCCCACTCCCAGGAAGCTAAAGCCTCCGCGTCGGCCGTGAACATTTACGACGGATTTGAAACGGCCGGTTTGAGCAGGGTCTGGGACGCGGATCGGTTCGAGGCCGGCGCGGTGGAGATGCAGACGAACATCTTTCGGGCCGGTCACGGCGCGGCAAAAATTACGGTCCGGCCCCGTGACAAATTTGAAGCAGGCATCAAAGGCAGCAAAGACAGCGAGCGGGACGAATTGCTGGAGGCAAAAAAGCTGATCTCGAAGGAAGACGTGGTCTACGAACAATCCTTCAGCATGTTTCTCCCGACGAATTTTCCCATCGTGCCGGTGCGGCTGGTTATCGCGCAGTGGAAACAGAACTGCGGCGGCAACGACAATTGTTCGGACGACAGCCCGATAGTGGCCATCCGCTACGTTTCCGGTGTCCTTAAAATCACCCATCAGATCGGCCCTCATCAAACGAAGCTTTTTGAAACGAAGGAGGAAGTGCGGGGCCGATGGCTCGATTTCAAATTTCAAACCCGTTTCACGACCAATGAAACCGGGCGGGTCAAGGCGTGGCTCAACGGCAAACAGGTGGTTGATTATACGGGTGTGAACGGCTATCCCGAAAACGCGGCCACCGGCTATACCCATCCCGGCCGGTTTTATTTCAAGATGGGGTTATATCGCGATTTGATGGCCGAACCGATGACGATCTACATCGACGAGTACCGGAAAAGGGAACTGCTTGGCGGTGAAATTTGAATGCGCCACGATGGAAGCCAAAACGAATACCTACAAACCAGGATGACGTCACTGGTCTCCCTTAAATCTCCAACTCCAGCAGATTTCTTGATTTGTATTTACGACCTCTCTCACCTGTTTCCTCTCCCCAAGGAGAGGACATACCGGAGTGAAATTTCTGGTTGGCGGAAGTTCGTTCGGCCAATCCCGTCGTATGATATTCCAAAGACGCGGCGAATGATTCTCCTTCTCCTGGGGGAGAAGGCGGGATGAGGGCGGGCGTCAAAACCATTTTCCTCCCAATTGTTTTCAATCCTCCGCCCGTTCGCCGGCGGGGGCCATTTTGACGAGGCGCGGAAAAAATTTCGCCAGCGGTTCCACCAGATCAGTCTGCGCGGCCATGACTGCCTCGATGTTTTTATAAACCATCGGCACTTCATCCAAGCCGGCGGAAATCAGTTTCACGCCGCGTTCGTCCAGATAAGGCTGCACCATCTTCCAGTTGTAGGTTTCCTTCGCCTTATGACGGCTCATCACGCGGCCCGCGCCGTGCGAGGCGGAGTTGAGCGATGCGGCGTTGCCCTTGCCGCGCGCCACAAATGTCGGGCTGGCCATCGAACCGGGGATCACGCCCAGGACGCCCGCGCCGGCCGGCGTCGCGCCCTTGCGGTGGACGATGAGGTCGCGTCCGCCGTGGCGTTCCTTCCACGCAAAATTATGATGGTTTTCAATGTCCAGCAATACACCCGCGCCGAGATGCCGAGCTATGTGCTTGTGAATGAGGTGATGATTCGCGGAGGCGTAGTGGCCCATCAATTCCATCGCCGCCCAGTATTCCTGGCCGTCGGCGGAATCGAGGTTGAGCCACGCAAGATAGCTGAGTTCCCTTGGCAAATCCTTGTGCTTCCCGCGAGCGATCCGGCTGTAATGGTCGCAAACCTGCGCGCCGGTGCCGCGACTGCCGCTGTGGCTCAACAAGGCCAGATACATGCCCGGCTCGAGACCAAGCTCCTTGTTCTCCAAGGTGAATTCGCCGAACTCGACAAAATGGTTCCCGCTGCCGCTGGTACCAAGTTGCGCCGCGGCCTTGTCGCGAAAGCGTTTCGTGACGGGGCTGACCGACCAGTCCTCCTCCATCACCGGATGCGAGCGGTGATGTTTGAATTCCACGCCAATGCCAAAACGGGTCTCAGCCTCGATGGCGCGGATGAGATCGGTTTCACGACGGCGGAGATGATCCGGCGGCAAATCAAGCACGGAGAGTTTGACGCGGCAGGCGATGTCCACGCCCACGGCGTAGGGGATGACGGCGTTGTCGGTGGCGAGCACGCCGCCGATCGGCAGGCCATAGCCGACATGGGCATCGGGCATGAGCGCGGCGGCGACGGACACGGGGAGTTGGCAGGCATTCTCCATCTGCTGGAGCGCATTGGCGTCCAGGTCCACGCCCCATTGGCGGTAAGGGATGGGTTGTCCGGGCATAGTTGCACAAAGAAGTTAAGCCTGGCGGAGCGTGTTGCCAGTGGAAAGTAACAATGAAATGGTTGCCAAGCGAAACAGGCGATGATATTGAAAGCCGCCATGAGTGAACCAATTATTGCCCAAAGATCTCCATATGTTCAAAAAGCCGAGGCGGGCACTTTTTGGTGGTGCGCATGCGGCGCGTCGAAGAAACAGCCGTTTTGCGACGGCTCGCACAAAGGCACCGGCTTCGGGCCGCGCAAAGTGGATATTGCCGAAGCGAAAACCGTCGCGTGGTGCGGATGCAAGCACTCGAAGAACGGCGCGTTCTGCGATGGCAGCCACGGTAAACTGCCGTGAAATGTTCAATCGTTGCATTGTTAACACTTTAAAACCGTCGGTAAAAAATAATTCCATGGACAGAGGGGCCGCCGAAAGCATTAAAACCCGAAAATTCAAGGACGCAGTTCTCGCGCAAATTTTCGATGCTTACAAAGAGTCCGGAACGGTGTACCAAAAAACAGCGGATCCGGAAATCCAGCGAACGATGCTGGATTTGAAGCGTTGTTGCGATCTGGCCATTCTCCATCTGTCGCCGCTGGGTGTTCCTGCGGAGAAACTCTGGGACGAAATGAGAGCGCCATTTTCAAGCCAGCCCAATGTCCACAATCATGGCCGGCCGGATGGGGGAGGGTTGCGATCCGGATTGGAGGAATAAAGGCGCGACGTGCCGGGCAACTTTTTGGGGTGTGCGGTCGGCATTCAAAGGCCGGCCGTTCGGTGACGGCAAGCCATCACCGGCTTGCTTGAAATTTCAGCCGGCTTCCGTCAGACCCAGTTGATTGCGAAAGGCGTAAAGCACGTGGAGGTAGTGTTTGCTTTTTACGTGTTGATAAAAGCACACCAGGGAAATCACCATCAGCGCAACGCCCAGGCAGCCCAATTTGCCGGGCAGAAACCGGTTCGCGAAGCTGCCAAAAACAAAGGGGTTAAACGCGGTTGCCTCAGAAGCGGTGAAGAGCAGGACCAATGCTCTGAGGCCGAGAAATGCAAGCAAGGCGATGAAACTGGCCGCGCCGTGGATGAAATAAAAACGGTGCTGATCCAAAATATTCTTCAACACGTCGCTGACCGTGGTGGCGTGCAGCAGATTTCGAAAAAGCCGCCAGCCACGGCAGGTTATCCACAGGGCGTAACCCAGAACCAGGCTGACCGCGAAAAGGTTGATCCACGTCATAATCCAATTTGCATGCTGCTGACACCGTTGCTGATGGTGGCACTCCTCATGGTATAATCATAACACCGATGGCACGGCCCGTTTCAGGCTTTCTTCTTCCGAAATAGCGGCCGGGTTTCGGCCACGTTAAGAACAGAAAGATCAAGTCCCGCTTCCGGAGCCCTCTCCTTGGCGATTTTAAGCTGGCGCGCAATGCGTTTGACCGCTGCCGCCGCATAATACTTTACCACGCCTACACCGGAGTGGGACTTGAAAATCACGACCAGCAGGGATTGTTCGTCGACATTGGTGACGAACATGCTGAGATTTTCGCCCTGCTGGTAAATGCTGCTGAAATTGGTTTCGTTGACCAGTCCGGCGATGGTCTGGTTGGCCATGAACGCACCAGACGCCAGCGCGCCAATGGTGGTCAGGTCGAAATCATGCGCGTCGCCCTGATGCGTGATGAGGAAGCCGCCCTTGTCAATGATCAGCGCGGCCGTCGCGTCCGTGCTTGCGATGAAGGCGCGTAACGTCTCATCGCACCGCCGGATGTCTTCCTCCAGTAGTTGGGGCAGGGTGGCCATGTCATGCGTATTGAGGAACGCTTTGGTTGATGAATTTGTGCAACAGCAGGCGTGTGATCATGTTCAACGTTTCGAACACGCCTTCGCATTTATGTGCCGTGGCGCTGAAGGAAGGCACCTGCACTTCGCGGTTGTTCAACAAAAATTCCATGTATTCCACCGCCGCGACGTTCGGCAGGTCGCGCTTGTTGTATTGCAATACGTAGGGAATTTCCGAGAGGTTCAGCTTGAGCGCACTCAGGTTGTCCACGAGATTCTGGAAGCTCTCGACGTTTTCGGGCATCTTTTCGTATTGCGAATCGGCGACAAACACGATGCCGTCCACGCCGCGCAGCACCAGTTGCCGCGTCGTGTTGTAAATCACCTGGCCGGGCACGGTGTAAAGCTGGAATTTCGTCTTGAAGCCCTTGATGGTCATCGCCTCGATCGGCAGAAAGTCGAAAAACAGCGTGCGGTCAGAACTGGTCGCCAGCGACACCAGTTTGCCCTTGTTGCCGGCGGCGGTTTGTACATGGTCGTGGACTTGCACGAGGTTGGTCGTCTTGCCGCCCATCGCCGGGCCGTAATAGACGATTTTAACCTGCAATTCCTTGGTGGCTTGGTTGATGATGGCCATAAAATATTAAAGGATTATTGTTTTTTGCGGTCGAGTTCGGCGGCCAGCGCGGCCAGTTGGACGGTGGGCAGCGCTTCTCCCGCGCTACCGAATGCGGCGAAATACACGGCGTTCACGCGGAAAATCTTCCAGGGCACGTTGCCCACGGTGAAATTGAAATTATTCAGCGCGCCCATCCGCAATTCCTTGGTGCTCTGGCTCACGCGGTCAAAAATTTGCGGCAGAAATGCCGCCAACGTGTCGGCGTTAAGGTCGGGCGGAATCTGGCTGGCCACTTTCAATCCGTCCGGCAGCGCCACGAGGGCGCCCACCACTCCGGGCAACGCCATCGCGCGGGCAATGATCTCGTTGGGGGTCGCGTAACGGCTGGAGAAATCCGTGGCCGGTCTTTGCGAATGTTTGTATTCGGTTTCGTCCACCGGGGAGGCTTCGACGGTGTCGCTCCAGACATAATAGTTTGTGTCGGTGGGCTTCGTTTCCACCGGTTTTGCTTCCACCGGCTTGAAGGCCGGACGTATCGGCTGCGGCTCCCCCATGATCGCCATCGGTTTGGGCTGCGGTTCGGGCATTTTTACCGGCGCCGGTTTCGGCTGGAAGAATTCGGTTTTGGGAACCGGTTTGGGCTGCGGAGCCTCCGCTTGCGCAACCGGTTTTGGCTGGGATGTTTCCGGTTGCGGAAAACCGAAAAACAGGTTCGGAATTTCAGCCGGCGGCTGTTCCGCCGTCTGTGACCGGGACGCCGTTTTTTGTCGGGCGAAAAACAGCGGGGCGATGATATGCAACGGCAGTTCCAATTCGATGCCATCGTGGACGGACGCCGGCGGGGCCGTGGGTTTGATCAAAGGCCGCAAACTTTGCCAGGTGAAAATGATGCGTCCACGTTTCAACGCCGGTTCAATCAGGTTCGCCGGCAACAAAACCTGGGCATTGGCCAGATTCGACTGTCTGATTTCGAGCCGCAGTCCTTCCGGCCAGTTTTCCGAGAGTGCAACCAAAGGTACGGCAATGGCCGTGGGTTCAGCCGGAACCTGCGGCGCCGGCGAAGGAGCGGGTGGCGCAACGGGTTGTTTCGGCGCGCCATTGTTGCGGGGCGTGATGAAGCTGGTTCCAGGCGTGGAGGCGTGCGG
>JBEKSU010000126.1:0-10869 GCA_049516755.1 Verrucomicrobiota bacterium
TATGACCAGTTTTACAAGGATAGAGAGGATAGCCATGTGGCCTAACAAGTCGCCGGAGCCAACGGCGGTTGTTCCCTGCTTTTGTTTTTCGGAAGCCTTGAGTCCGCCGTGGCTCAGCTACGTTAGGCCTAGCACCTGTGCAAAACAATAGATTCAACGCGATATTGCTGTCCGCTGCGGCGTTGGTATTCTGCTGCACTGGCTGTTCTGGATTCAAAACCAATAATGAAAAACAGATGACGATGGGACCTCGGATACATACAGTCACATTGGACGTTAGGTGACATGACGCATGAAAGTGTTGAACACATTTTTTAGATGCCTCGTAATCGAAAACTTGATCGTCTAGGCTGTATCGTGTCTCGTCAGACAATGAAAACAATCATACCAGCGACTACCATTGCTATTCTTGCAGAGGGCATTTTGTACGGGGCGTTCTCTCTGTTCGGCAAGATCGCACTTACCAGCAGCAATGAAAGTTCCAACCTTTTCGGAATTGTGGTGTGGCTCTTTCACATGCCCGGTCTTTTTCTTGCGCAGCTATTATTTAGCTCCTCATACATGGCAGGAACCGCCTGCGTTCTTGTCACAGGTGCTCTTCAGTTCTTCCTATTGGCTTGGTTCGCACTGGCGCGTTATGAAAAATGGCAGAAGAACAATCCAGCCTAATATGAGGATAGGCTGCACAACCGATTTTGACGGTGATAACAAACCGAAGCGATGATTCCTTTCGCCATCAAAATCTGATACTGCTTTCTGATACTACTTGCTCATTTTCAGCCAATTTCTGCGGATTGGTGATTACAGAAATGGTGACGAAACTCAATGATGACAATGCTTTCAGAAAGGTGATGATTGGTGATGAAGTGGATTCTTGAATTAGCAAACCGTCGCCTTCAGCCACTCGGCCATCTCTCCACCCAGATACAATCCCGTTCGCTGAAGTCAGTCTGACAATTGCCTTTGTGGAGTCAAGAACGGAGCAAAATATATCCTAAATCTCAAGAAATACCGGGTTTTGAGCGAGGAACGTTATTGCGGCAACGTCCGGTTGAGGATACAATAAGCGGCTGAGTTTAGGAAACCAAACGGCAGTGATTCATTGAACAAGATTGAAATGGAAGTGTGATATGGAAAAAAAACGACTCATCGAGAAAGATCCCCAACTGCAAAAAAGCGATTTGATTGTCATCACCGGCGCCGGCGGTTTCATCGGCGGCAACCTGGCCCTGCATTTCAAGAACAAGGGTTTTGCCCGCATCCGGGCCGTGGACAAGAAGCCGCTTTACGAGTGGTATCTCAAGGTGCCGGGCGTGGAATCGCTTTGTCTTGATGTCAGCCAGGAGAAAAATTGCAAGCGGGCGTGTGAAGGCGCGGTTGAGGTTTATCAGCTCGCCGCCGACATGGGCGGCATGGGTTTCATTGAACGGTTCCGCGTCGAGTGTCTGCGCAGCATTCTCATCAACACGCACATGATTGAAGCGGCCTACAACGCCGGGGTCCGCAACTATTTTTATTCCTCGTCGGCCTGCGCCTACAACATCCTGCTGCAACAGGACCCGAAAGTGCGCGCGTTGAAGGAATCCGACGCCTACCCGGCCATGGCCGAACGCGGCTACGGCTGGGAAAAGCTCATTTCCGAAATGTTCTGCCAGGAATATTGGGCCGAGCGCGGCATGAAGACGCATATCGCCCGGTTTCACAATGTCTATGGTCCCAACGGCACCTGGGACGGCGGTCGCGAGAAGGCTCCCGCCGCCCTCTGCCGCAAGGTGATCGAGGCCATCGACAAGAAGGACCTGAACATCACCATCTGGGGTGACGGCACGCCCACCCGCAGCTTCATGTACATTGACGACTGTGTGAAGGGCATCGACATGATCATGCATTGTGATGAGTTGATTGCCACGCCGATCAACCTGGGTTCCAGCGAACTCGTCTCGGTCAACGAGCTGCTCTCGAAGATCGAGAAGATTGCGGGTGTGAAGCTCAAGCGGCATTACGACCTGGGCGCGCCCCGCGGCGTGGCCGGCCGGAACAGCGACAACACCTTCATTCAAAAAGTGCTCAAGTGGGAGCCGAACACACCGCTCGACAAGGGTCTGGCCGTCACCTACCAGTGGATCAAAGAGCAATACCACAATCGGAAGAAAGGCAAACGCGTGGTGGAATGAAAAAAAACGCCGCATGTCACCGAAACCGTTGGTGACATTTTCAACCGGCGGCAACTCGCGGGCGGGTGAGTTGAACGGGCATCGGTTTCCAGGCTCAATTTGGTGTGGCCGGCTTGATGTCCGTGGCGCTGGACCGTGCTTTCACCTGGTGGCTTGGTCCGCTTGCGGTGGCGGTCACCTTTTAGTAAGGTCACGAAAACGGTGACCGGGATGTTTGAGGTCACCAGTCGAATTACACCATGATGATTGCCACCGCGAGACAGGTTGTTGTAACCGGCGTTTTCGATGATTTCCTTTCGATTCAACTGCGCTTTCTCGAAGAGGCCGCCCGGCTCGGTGAATTGACGGTGTTGCTCTGGCCGGACGAAGCCGTGCAGAAACTTACCGGCAAGCCGACGAAGTATTCCGAAACGGAAAGACTTTATCTCCTCAGTGCCGTCCGCTATGTCAACCGGGTCATACTCGTCACCGATGTGGTAAATAGTTTTAACGAGCTTCCGGACGTGAATGGTTTCCGCCCCCAGGTGTGGGCCGATGTCGAATGCCAGTACAACGAGAAACGGAAGGCGTTCTGTCAGTGGCATGATCTGGAGTATTGCGTTTTCAGCAACGAACGACTGAAGGGCTTTCCCGATCCGACTCCCTCTGCGGCCGGCCCCGGCCCGGCTCCGGCAGAAGTTCGAAAAAAAGTCGTCGTCACCGGCTCCTATGATTGGTTCCATTCCGGCCATGTAAGGTTTTTTGAAGAGGTCAGCGCTCAAGGTGATCTTTACGTCATTGTCAGCCACGATGCAAACATCCGGCTGCTCAAGGGACCAGGCCATCCGCTCCTGCCGCAGGGAGAACGACGGTACATTGTTGGCTCAATCAAATACGTCAAGCAGGCGCTGATTTCCAGTGGCGAGGGCTGGCTGGATGCCGATCCGGAAATCCAGCATTTAAAGCCCGATATTTTTGCGGTAAATGAAGACGGGGACAAGGGTGGCCGGCGCGAATATTGCAAGAAGAATGGCATTCAATATCTGGTGCTCAAGCGCGCACCTGCGCCGGGTCTGCCCCGACGCTCCGGCACTGACCTCAGGGGTTACTAGCGGAATCCTTGATCCCCGACTTTCGGCCTGGGTAGAGACACGTGCTTCGGAGTTTGGGGGGCAATCCGCCAAACTCCCGCCGGCAGGATACTTCTTACACCGCGTTGAGCTTAATCCGGCGGCACACGCCACCGTCAGACAACCTTTTGATTATTACAGTAACTTCATTGTTGAATTCTTTAATCTGACATGGTAAGGCTGGGCTGCTTTTATGAAAAGGAGTGGAGCGTGTTGGATCATCAAATTTTGCGCGATAGCCTTGGTTTGGGCGTTTTCTCCCTGTTCCGATGCGGTGACAATCTTGTCGGGACCCACCTTTACTCCGGCAGCCAATGCCCCGCTGGCCGGGGTTTTGCAACTGACCTCCGATGTGGATACAAGGGTCAGCGTGCTGGTGAGCGACGGGACGAACCTGTGGGAAAGGGACTTTTATGATTTTGCCACGAACCATTCCGTGACGTTGCTCGGATTCGAACCCGGCCGGACAAACCTGATTCAGGTAACCGTGTATGACAAATACCGGACGGCCTGCACGGCCGGGCAATTGTTGACCTTTGTCACCGCTCCATTGCCGGGCAGCTTCCCCACGAGCGTTGTGTTGAAGAGTGAACCGGACCAGATGGAGCCGGGATACACGTTGTTCATGGTCCAGAACCGGAACGCTTTGAAGAATTACATCACCATCATGGACAACTCCGGTGCCGTGGTGTGGTACAGCCAGGCGCCAGCACTTTACGATGTCGATGTGCGGCAACTGGGTGATGGCGATCTGTTCGTGGTTGATTCAGACAACCGTTTCCTGGAGATCAACTTGCTGGGAGAAACGGTCGGGATATTGGATGCGCCCTCGGAGTATCCGGTGAATCTTCATGACGGCGTCCCGACCAGCCATGGGACCATCCTGTATTTGAGTGATATGGGCCGCACGGTGACCAACTTTCCCAGCAGCGACACCGTCCGCGGTGCCCCGCTGGTGACGGCGACAGTGGATGACAACCCGGTGGTTGAAATTTCAGCCACCAACGGCGACCTCCTCAACGTCTGGTCGCCGCTCGACATGTTGGATCCGACGCGCGTCACCTATCTCACCTATGCGGCCAGCGATGCCTACGGAGTGGACAACGAGCACGCCAATGCTGTCATCGAGGATACCAACGACAATTCCATCATTGTTTCCCTGCGCGATCAGAATGCAGTCTTCAAATTTTCCCGGTCCACGGGGCAGCTCAAGTGGATCCTCGGCCCGCCGGCGAACTGGAGCGCTGACTTCCAGCCATACCTGTTCACGCCGGAGGGGACGCCGTTTGAGTGGAACTATGGACAGCACGCGCCGATGCTCACCCCACAGGGCACATTACTTCTTTATGACGATGGAAATTACCAGGCCAGCCCCTTTGACATTTCCGTCCCCGACCAGGACAATTACAGTCGGGCCGTCGAATACAGCATCAACGAGACGAACATGCAGATATCCCAGGTGTGGGATACCAGTCAGGCCAATGACGACCGGCTCTATACCGCGATCGTAGGAAAGGCGCAATGGCTTCCCCAGCACCGCGATGTGTTGGTCACTTATGGTTACATCACTTATATCAATGGTGTTACCCCGAGTTCTTACTCGTCCGGCGCGGGCATGGTCCGGATCATAGAATACACCCATGACCCGGTTCCAGAGGTGGTGTTTGATCTATCATTCTTCGACTATGGAAACACCAGCCCGAGCTACCTCGGATATTTTTGTTATCGGGCCACCCGGATTCCTGATCTCTATCCACACCCTGCCAATCCCGTCACCGACATCGTTGTGAGTGATGAGAATAACACACTGCGCCTGGAATTCTCGGCCGACCCGACCCTGACCTATGTTGTCGAGGCTTCAACCGATCTGGCGAACTGGACGGCCATTGGTTCGGCCGTGGAAGAGGGGGGCGCCGGAAATTTTGAATTTGACGATCTGAACGCGGGCCAGTTCAAGGCTCGTTTTTATCGCGTCGTTACCCAGTAGAGTTGGCACTAAACAAAAGGCGGCTGAGATGGTGACACGGGTACGTTTTCAATTATGACAAGGCGGTCGGCGACTGATCGTGCATTTCAGGTTAAAACGCCGGTTGAAAGAACTGAGAAGATTGTCGCCGCCGGGCCGGGCGGAAAATTTCGCCGGAAAGCCTTGATGCATATCTGCTTCGTCATTACGGCGATATTAACGGGCACTCAAAGGAGTAAATCGATCGCAGCGTTCCCTTGGCATGACTGCCGGGAATAGTCTGATCCGGCCTTTCAGAAGTTCCCAATATCAACGATTTCAGGCTTGTTTTTTCCGGCTTCGGAAGAAAGACTGTCAATTCATTATGGAAATACAAGATGCACCGGCAACTTATCTTTTTAAACTGTGGCCCTGGTTTGAAGCCAACCGGATCCGGATTATTTGGGGCGGCGCCGTTATCGTCGTCGCTGCCGGGGTGATTTCGTTTTATTCCTGGCACCGGGACCAAAATGAGATCGCGGCGGGCATGGCGCTGACGCAGGTAATGAGATCCATTCCGCGCAACGCCACCGCCAGCCAGCAGGCCGACTTTTATTTGAAAATCGCCACAGACTATCAGGGCACGACCGGCGGGCAGCGGGCCTTGTTGCAAGGTGCTGCGATATTGTATGCGGCGGGAAGATATGCCGACGCGCAAGCGCAGTTCCAAAAGTTTCTCGATACCTACCCGGCCAGTTTCTTTGCTGCCCAGGCCGCGCTGGGGGTGGCGACCAGTCTTGACGCCCAAGGCCAGGCAACTTTGGCCGCCGGCGTTTACCAGCGGATCATCAATACCTATGCCGACGCGGTGGCGGTGGACTCCGCCCGATACGCGCTGGCGCAAATTGACGAACATCAAGGCAAATTTTCCGAAGCGGCAAATCTTTACGAAGCCCTCGTGCATTACAACCCCGATGGCTCGCTTGGTTCGGAAGCCAGGCTGCGCTTGATGGAATTGAAAGCGAAGCAGCCATCGGCCTTGCCTTCAACCGCCCCGGCGATTCCATCCAAGCCAATCCACTGAGCCGTGAAGTTCACCCGGATTGGGGACCGGAGTGATGGAGCCTAGGAGTAATGGCGCCAAAACAAAAAACATCGCGCCCGCGCTCCACGACTTCATTCCCCCGCGCCATCGAAGTATCCGCCGCCCTCATTTTCCGCGGCGGCAAGCTGCTCATTACCCGGCGCCAGCCCGGGGCGCATCTCGGCAGATTGTGGGAATTTCCCGGCGGCAAACGCGAACCGGACGAAACCTTCGAGCAATGCCTGGCGCGTGAAATCCGCGAGGAGCTCGGCGTGGAAATCTCGGCCGGCAAGCTGTTTGAGTCCATCACCCACGCTTATCCGGAAAAGACCGTTCTTCTGAAATTTTTCGTCTGCCGGTTGGAACGCGGCGAACCGCAACTGCTCGGCTGCTCGGCGCTCAAATGGGTGGGGAAATCGGAACTCGAGGATTATGAATTCCCGCCTGCGGATGCGAAGCTGCTGGAAAAGCTGCAAAACTGCCCGGAATGGCGGGCGTGAAATTGGGGATGTTGGTTTCTCGCACAAACGAATCCGAAGAATAATTATATTTCACCTGGGAGCGCCGGCGACCCGCCGGCAGGTATGCAGAGCCAACTCTCACGAAACAGCCGGCGGGACGCCGGCGCTCCCAACCTCTTGCGACAGATCCCTGCCACTTTACACCTTCCCGTAAGTCTCTTCGATGATCTGGCGGAAATTGTTTTCGCCGACGTTGACGATGCCCATCTCGCGCTTGGCATTTTCCGGCGAGTCGCTGGCGTGGGCGGCGTTGACCATGATGGTCGAGCCGAATTCGCGGCGAATGGAGCCGGGCGGCGCCTTGGACGGATCGGTCGGTCCCAGCACGTCGCGGATTTTGGCGACGGCATTCACGCCTTCATAGGCCAGCGCGATGCACTTTTCCGTGCCGGGTTTGGTCCACTCGGTTTGGGGCAATTCTGACGGCGCATGACCGGACATGAAACGGATGATGTTCTCGAACTGGTTGTCGCCGAATGCCGGGCAGAGTACATCCCCCAGTTTTTTTTCCTCGGCGGCGGGAATTTTGAAGCCAAGTTCCTTTTCCAGCGCGGTTTTGGCCTTGGCCCCGACCATGTCCTTGAGCTTGGTGCGGAGAACTTCGCGGACGGGACCATAAAATTCCATCGCCTGGGTCACACTCATGCGATGCACCTTGGCACCCACAATGAACAGCCCGGCGCGGGAAAAAAAGTCGATGACGTTGCCGGGACGTCCGGTCGCAAAACGGAAATTGTCCGGTTTGATGAGCACGAGTGTGCGCTGGCCCGTTTCGCCGGGCTGATAGGCGATGACGTTTTCCAGGACGCCGCCGTCCTTGTCGGAATGGCCCGCCCACAATTTGAGCTTCTCCTCGGCTTCTTCCGGGCGGGGCGCGGCCAGCACCGCCGGTTCAAAATAGCGAATCTGGCCGTTGTCATCCGTGATCAGGTCGCCGTAGGTGTCACGAATGGTTTCTCCCACGCGCCGCTCCGGACTGAGGTTGCCGACGACGGAACGGACCTTTCGCACGGCGTCATCGCCGCGGAACAGGAGCGCCATCACCCGGCGGCGCCGGCCGGTTTTGGGGTCGGGTGAGAAATTTTGGATGACGTACTGGCAAAGCAGTTCCTGGATTTTCCGATCCTGCGGGTCATGGGCGGAGACTATGGTTTCGGCATATTGCTTTGCCAGCTCGGCGCTGGGCGCGAGCATGCGCATGGCCGCCAGGTCCAAACCCGTACGCGATATCAGCCGGCTTAAAATGCCCCCCGTGCGCGACTTGTAAAGCGAATAGGGCGTGATGATGACATAAGCGAGTTGTTGCGACATAATCAGTTCGTGGTCGGCGTGTTGGCCGGCGTCGCACTGGTGGCGGCTTTACCCCCCAAAATCTTGAACATCACCGTGCCACAGGTCGGACATTTGCCCTTGATCGCCTTCCGCCCGTTTTTCATCGTCTCTTCAACCCCGTTGGCGATTTCCTTTTTGGCTTTGCACTTAACGCAGTATCCTTCGGCCATAAAAATTTTTACCGTCCGCGCTTCATGCCCAAACGGTCTAATAGCTTACCGGTGGCTGTCTGGCCGCGTCAACTGGTAAAAGGCATTGCCTTAACTCGTTTAAATCCAATGGGTTGTTATTCTTCAGTGCCTCAACCCTACGGCTGTTGCCGAAGTGCGGTTTTAAGTATTTTGCCAGTGGCGTTTCGGGGCAACGCGGGCATAAAAACCACCTTTTTGGGCACTTTGTAGTCGGCCAGCCGGTCGCGTACGAATTGCAGCAGGGCTTTCTCGTCAACCGTTTGTCCTTCCGTTGCTGTGATAAATGCCATCGGTTGCTCTCCTTTGCGCGTGTCGGGCACGCCGATGACCGCCGCTTCCTTCACCCCGGGAAACTGGTAAATGACCTCCTCAATCTCGCGCGGATAAACATTGATGCCATTGACCAGCAGCATGTCCTTCTTGCGGTCGGTGATGTAAAAGTAGCCGTCGGCGTCGCCATGACCGATGTCCCCGGTGTAAAGCCAACCGCCGCGCAAAACCATCGCTGTTTCCTCCGGCTGATTCCAATAGCCAAGCATCACATTGCCCCCGCGGATACAGATTTCACCGGTGGCACCGACGGGCAATTCCCGGCCGGCCTCATTGCGGATGCTCAACTCCACGTTGGGGATCGGTTTGCCGATTGAACCGGGTTTGTTGATGCCGTAGATGGGATTCACCGTGGCCACCGGACTGCTCTCGGTGGGGCCGTAGCCTTCGCGCAGCGGAAATGGAAATATCCGTGTGAACTCGTTGAACACCTCCACCGGCAAGGGCGCGCCACCGCTGATGCACAGCCGCAGCGGCAGCCGGCCAAACTCCGGTACGGCCAGCAGCGCGCGGTAAAACGACGGCACCGCCGGCAGAATCGTGCCGCGATGACGCGCAATCTCCTCCAACACCGACTTGAACGGGTGCAGCGTTTTCAGCAGCAGGATCCCACCGCCGCACAGCAACGGCAGCAGCGTGCCCACCGTGAACATGAAACTGTGAAACTGCGGCAGCGCCACCACGATGCGGTCATCCTCGTGCACCGTGAGCGCCGTCAAGCAACTCGCCACGTTGTGGAGAAAATTGCCGTGCGTGAGCATCGCGCCCTTCGGATGGCCGGTCGTGCCGGAGGTGTAGAGCAGCGCCGCGAGGTCTTTCTCGGAACCCGAAGATGGAGAATGGAGGATGGAGGATGGCTTGAGCGCGGGAAATTCCTCGACGCGCAATATTTTAAGCGATGGCCGCGCGGTTTTCAGAGCATCAGAGTATGCCGCCAGTTCCGCGCCGGTGATAAGCACGTCCGCGCCGGAATCATTCAAGATGTAACTCACCTCGGCAGGCTTGAAGAAGTTGTTGATGGGCACGACCACGCCGCCGGCCGACAAAATGCCGAACACCGATGAAACAAATTCCGGACAATTCTTCACCCACAACGCGACGCGGTCGCCGGGTTTGACGCCGAATCTGCCGGCCAGTTCCGCTGCCACCGAGCCCGACTGCGTGAACAGCGTGGCGTAGGAGGATTCGTCTTCGCCCCAATACAAGGCGATTTTATCCGGCCGCTTTTCCACCGAGGCGGCAAACGCAGTGGCCAAATTCATGATGCCAGACATTATGAAAAAGATTCATCGCCGCGCAAGGGATGAAACCGGATGGTGTGGTGCCAATGCGCCCGCCATGTACAACGACGGACAGCGAAATGGAATGGGTTGCGGAGATTATGGATGTTGGTGTGGCTCCAATTTGTCAGCGCCGTAGGCGCGACATCTCTGTAGAAACGTGCCGCCAAAATTTCCCTAGCTCCGTTCAGGAGCGACATCGTCGGAATATACCGCCCCGATGGGGCTTGATGATATGCGGATGTAATCTACAAAGATACCGCGCCTACGGCGCTGGATGGTGTTTTGCGGATGATTTGTTTGGGGCGGGATGAGGGAGGGCTAAATTGACATGGACGGGCCGGAAAGCCGGGAATAGAGTCCAAATCGTGAACCGGGATGGACAACTTTTGTTGCATGCTTGCTAGTTAGGCGGCTATAAGCATATGAAACATTCCACCATTATTATTGTGTTGGCCATCGTGAGCAGTGTTGCGTTTGCTGCTATCTGGTTCAATGATCCAAAGGAAGTTCCGACCATCTCATTACCTGACGCTTACAGACAAGCCATGACAGCACTTGGTGCTGCCACGAATACGTTTCACTGCACAACCGCCCAATGGGAGAAGCCGGGTTATTGGGAGTTTAGTTTTTACAATACAAACGGAGACTTGAAGACAGTTGACGCCAACAGGGTTTTTGATGGTCGTCCTCCGGTATACTGAAATATTTACGCACCTCCTGTGAGGATTCATGAGTCAAGCAGGAAGCGCGAAATTTAATCCCCGGCAGTCATCTTACCTTCTTCAGCAAGCTGTTCAGCAGATTCCCCACCTGCGATGCGGCGTTGGTGGTCGTGCCGATGATGCCGCTGCCGAGGGATTTCACCACCATGCCGCCCAATGCCATCTTGTTGATGTCTGC
>JBEKSU010000127.1:0-10798 GCA_049516755.1 Verrucomicrobiota bacterium
AGGCCGGCGGGCGCCACGGTGCGTTTGCGCGTGAGGGGATGACCCGGCGGCAGTGCCAGCAGCAATTCCTCGGAAAACAGTTCCTTCACCTCCAGGCACTCATCCCGAATCGGTTGACTGGCCAGGGCGAAGTCAATTTCATAACCGTGCGCGAGCTTGAGCAGCCGCGCCGTGGTGTCTTCCTGCACCACGATCTCCACGCCGGGAAATGTTTCTGTGAACTGCGCCATCACCTCCGGAAGCAGATATGGCGCGATGGTGGGCAGCACGCCGATCGTCAAGGTGCCGCGCAACAAGTCCTGCGCGTCGGTCATCTCGCGTTTGGCCGCGTCCGCTTCTTCGAGGATGCGGACCGCGCGGCGCAGGAACGCCTCGCCGTGCGGCGTCAACTTCGCCCCGCGTTTCATCCGGTCGAACAGCCGCTCGCCCAGTTCGTCCTCGAGTTTTAGAATCTGCTGGCTCAACGACGGTTGGGAGACATGGCATTGCTCGGCGGCACGCGAGAAATTTCCCATACGCGTCACGGCGACCGCGTAACGAAGTTGATGCATTTCCATAGGCAATGCCTATGATAACGAGAGGAAAAAAGTATTTCAACAATAGCTCTCGAAATGCTTCAATGAACAAAACACATCAACCGAAATTTGTTTTATGAGCACAAAACCGGAAATCATGTCAACCGAAGCCAGATGCCCTTTCCATCACGCTGCCAGCGACGGCACCACGAACCAAGACTGGTGGCCGAACCAGTTGAAACTCGAGCTTCTGCGCCAGCATTCCTCCAAGTCCAATCCGATGGGCGAGGACTTCAACTACGCGAAAGAGTTCAAGAGCCTCGACCTGGCGGCGGTGAAGAAAGATCTCGCGGCGCTGATGACCGACTCGCAGGACTGGTGGCCGGCGGACTTCGGCCACTACGGAGGTCTGTTCATCCGCATGGCGTGGCATAGCGCCGGCACCTACCGCACCGGTGACGGTCGCGGCGGCGGTGGCCGGGGCCAACAGCGCTTCGCGCCGGTCAACAGTTGGCCGGACAACGTCAGCCTGGACAAGGCGCGTCGCCTGCTCTGGCCGATCAAGCAGAAGTACGGCCGGAAGATTTCGTGGGCCGACCTGATCATCCTCACGGGGAACGTCGCCCTGGAAACGATGGGCTTCAAGACGTTCGGTTTCGGCGGCGGCCGCGAGGACGTCTGGGAGCCGGATCAGGACGTCTATTGGGGCGCCGAGAAAACCTGGCTGGCGGACAAGCGCTATTCCGGCGACCGGGATCTGGAGAATCCGCTCGCCGCCGTGCAGATGGGGCTAATTTACGTCAACCCGGAAGGGCCCAACGGCAATCCGGATCCGGTCGCCGCAGCGCGGGACATTCGTGAGACGTTCACGCGCATGGCGATGAACGACGAGGAAACGGTGGCGCTCATTGCCGGCGGCCATACCTTTGGCAAGACCCACGGCGCCGGCCCCGCTTCCCATGTGGGGCCCGAGCCGGAAGCCGCCGGCCTGGAGGAGCAGGGCCTGGGCTGGAAGAGCAGCTTCGGCACCGGCAAAGGCGGCGATGCGATCACCAGCGGCCTGGAAGTCACCTGGACCCAGACGCCGACGAAGTGGAACAACAACTTCTTCGAAAATCTGTTCAAGTATGAATGGGAACTGACGAAGAGCCCGGCGGGTGCACATCAGTGGGTGGCCAAAGGGGCTGCCGCGGATGTTCCCGATGCGCACGACCCATCGAAGAAGCGTCTGCCGACCATGCTGACCACCGACCTCACCCTGCGCTTCGACCCGGCTTACGAAAAAATCTCGCGGCGCTTCCTAAAGAATCCGGACCAGTTCGCAGACGCATTCGCCCGGGCGTGGTTCAAGCTGACGCACCGCGACATGGGTCCGCGCGCGCGCTATCTCGGACCGGAGGTCCCGAAAGAAGAACTCATCTGGCAGGACCCCATTCCCGCGGTGAATCACAAATTGATCGGCGCCAAGGAAATCGCCTTGCTGAAGGCCAAAATTTTGGCGTCCGGGTTGTCCGTTTCGCAAATGGTTTCGACCGCCTGGGCGTCGGCGTCCACCTTCCGCGGCTCCGACAAGCGTGGCGGCGCGAATGGCGCGCGCATTAGCCTCGCGCCACAGAAGAATTGGGAAGTCAACCAGCCGAAACAGTTGGCGAAGGTGCTGAAGACGCTGGAAGGCATCCAGAGCGCATTCAACAAAGCGGCGAAAGGAGGCAAGAAGGTCTCGCTGGCCGACCTGATTGTGCTGGGCGGTTGCACTGGCGTCGAGCAGGCCGCGAAGAACGCCGGCCACAAGGTCACGGTTCCCTTTACGCCGGGACGCATGGATGCCTCGGCGGAACGGACTGACGTCGAATCGTTCGCCGTGCTTGAACCCATCGCAGACGGCTTTCGTAATTACCTCAAGGGCAAATACACCCTCTCGGCCGAGGCGCTGCTGGTGGACAAGGCGCAATTGCTGACCCTGACCGCGCCTGAAATGACGGTGCTGGTGGGAGGCCTGCGCGCCCTGAACACCAACTTCGGAGGGGCGCAACACGGTGTCTTTACCAAGCGGCCGGAAGTGCTGGCCAACGACTTCTTCGTGAACCTGCTCGACATGGGCACGGAGTGGAAGCCGGTCTCGAAAGACGCGGACGTATTTGAAGGACGCGATCGCAAAACGGGTGCAGTCAAGTGGACCGGCACACGTGTGGACCTTGTCTTCGGTTCCAACTCCCAACTCCGCGCCCTGGCTGAAGTTTACGGAGGTTCGGATGCGGAGAAGAAGTTTGTCCACGACTTTGTCGCGGCCTGGAACAAGGTGATGGACCTTGATCGCTTCGACCTTGTGTGATCTCTGACCTTTATGCGATCGAGCCATCGCCTGCCTGCCGCCTCTCAGGTGAAGAGGACGGCGGGCTGGAGCTGAACCGCAATCCCGAGCACTGCTTCGCCGAGGTCGAGCCGTCGGCGTTCAGCCCGTCGAACATCGTGCCGGGCATCAGTTGGTCGCCGGACAAAATTCAAATTTAAGAATCCAGCGGACAAATGCAGGGCGGTTGCTAAAATGCACAGCGATGGCCATTCCAAATTTTCTCCGCGCGCAACCGGATGGCGTTTTGTTGTCAGTAAAATTGCAGCCGCGCGCTTCCAAGAATGAAATCGGCGGGCCGCTCGGCGACGAGTTGAAAATCAAAGTCACCGCGCCACCCGTGGACGCCGCGGCGAACGAAGCGCTGGTTCAACTGCTCGCTGACCGGTTGGATTGCGCCCGTGGCCGCGTTGAATTGGTGCGGGGTCGCAAGTCGCGGCACAAGGTGGTCAAGCTCCACGGCTTTGCCCTGGCGGAAGTTGTGCAAAAGCTTTTGTAAGATTACCTACGGATTGATTTTTCCGTCAACTTTCCCGCTTAACTTGCCGCTCATCCAGGGGCCTGATAAAGGCAGGATCCATGTTCGTCGCTGTGTCAGGTGACCATGGATTCAAAAAATCCGAACTGCTGATTTTTTTCACCGGATGCGTCCAAATTCCCACAAGCGTGGATGAAATTGCGGCGTCGCCTCAAGCAATTCCCTTTCCGCCGACCCGGGGAAATGTATCGTTTTCATGCTTAGATTGTCCCGTTTGGGGACATAAATTTCGGCTGCCAGACTGGATAACAATTAAACTAATAACTCGCGTTATCAGAGAGCAAGGGCACCTAAACTGCTTTTCATCGGGGGAACGTTTCATACATGAATATAACCAATCACGAAGTTGAAATGCCATCGGCCGAAGCGGTCCCGGGCTCACAAAACGGGCATTCGGGGGGTGGTGTGGAAAGCTCGAGAGGCGCGGAATTCAACGCGCAACTGGCGCAGGAAAATGCAAGGCTGGGGCAGGAAAACGCAGAGCTTACGCAAGAACGGGATTTGCTGCGGATGGTGATTGATAATTTGCCGGACTTCGTTTACGCGAAAGACAAACAGGGACGGTTTGTTTTGAACAATATAGCTCATGCCCGCAGTCTCGGAGTGAATTCACCGGTGGAAATGAAGGGCAAGAGTGACTTTGATTTTCATCCTCCCGAACTGGCCGCGCAGTTTTACGCTGACGAAAAGAAAATAATTGAAACCGGCGAGTCAATAATTAATCAGGAGCAGTGCAAGGCCAATGCCAGCGATAAATCGGGCAAAAAACACTGGTCAGTCAGCAGCAAAGTGCTGTGGCATGACGCCCAAGGCAGGGTTTTGGGAACGGTGGGCATTTCGCGGGACACCACGGAACAAAAGCGGGCGGAAGCCAAACTGGCGTACGAACAGCAGTTGTTTCAGACACTGCTGGAAACCATACCCGACAGCATCTATTTCAAGGACCTGGAATCCCGTTTTGTGCGGGTGAGCCGGGCAAAGGCGGAATCGACGCTGCAAACCGCCCGCAAGACCCATCGCGCCGCCCATCCAAACGAAAAACCGGACGACTGGCCTCCTCATTTGGCCGGGACCAAGCAATTCGCCGACTGGCTGATCGGCAAGACCGATTTCGACACCTTCCCGGAGGAGCATGCCCGCGTCGCTTTTGAGGATGAGCAGCAAATCATCCGCACGGGCCAGCCCGTCATGGGCAAACTACAAAAAGTGCCCCGCCCCGATGGCGGGGTCACCTGGATACTCTCGACCAAAATGCCCTGGCGCGACAAAGAGGGAAATATCATCGGCACTTTTGGCGCTTCCAAGGATGTGACCGATCTCAAGGAGGCGGAAGAATCGTTGGATCGGGACCGCCACCTGTTACGCGCAGTGATTGACAACCTGCCGGATTACATTTACGCGAAGGACAAGGAGGGGCATTTCGTGCTGAACAATATGGCGCACGCCAAATCGTTCGGTGCCAAGCCCCAGGAAATGCTGGGCAAAAGCGACTTTGATTTCTTCCCCCCCGAACTGGCCCGGCAATTTCACGATGATGAGCAGAAAATCATTGATACCGGCACGCCGGTCATTAATCAGGAACAATACAAAAGCAAGCGCGGTGACAAATCGGGTCAAAAACGATGGTCGGTCAGCACCAAGGTGCTTTGGCGCGACGACGAGAATGCGATTTTGGGCACCGTCGGAGTGACCCGCGACATCCACGAGATGAAACTGGCGCAGGAAGCCTTGCGTCAAAGCGAGGAACGGCTGCGGGAAGTCATGCGGCGGACGCGTTGCATCTTGAATTTCGGCGAAGTGGAAGCGCCGGAGGGATGGCGGGAACATGCGCTGGATCCGGTTTCGCCGTTCCGGTGGAATTTCCCCGTGGTCAATGTGGAGGCGGCGCAGGAGGTATTTCCGCTCGACCTGCCGGCGGACCAGCAATACCAGCAGGTCTGGAGCAGCAGCCGCAACCCCGATGACTTCAAACACATGAACCAGATTTCCGGGGAGGCATTCCTCCACGACTCGCCGTTCTATCGCAACCAGTTTCGTTGCACGGACAAGCACGGAGTCGAGCGCTGGATGCAGCAGTTTGTGACCATCAACAAACTGGAGGAAAACCGGTGGCAACTCTTCGGCATCACCACCGACATCACGGATTTGAAGGCGACCGAGAACGCATTGCGCTCGAGCGAGGACAAGTTGCGCCAGTTCACCATGCAACTGGAGCGCAGCAATCGCGAGCTGCAAGATTTTGCCTACGTGGCTTCGCACGACCTGCAGGAACCATTGCGAAAAATCGTGGTCTTTGGCGAACGCCTCAAGGAAAAGAGCAGTGAAGCCTTGGGGCCGGAAGGGATGGATTATCTGGATCGGATGCAGAAAGCGGCCGCGCGGATGCAGATTCTGATCAGCGATCTGCTGACGTTTTCACGCGTCACCACCAAGGCTCATCCTTTTATATCGGTTAATCTGGCCCAAGTCGCCCGCGAAGTGGTGAATGATTTGGAGGGACGGATCGAACTGGTCAAAGGCCGCGTCGAGTTGGGGACGCTTCCGGTCATTGATGCGGAGCCGTTGCAAATGCGCCAGTTGCTGCAAAACCTGATCGGCAATGCGCTTAAATTCCGCCGTCCGGAAGAGCCGCCGGTGGTGAAAGTCGAGGCGCAGCTCATCCCGGCTCCGGTCGCGCCCGAAAAGAAACTTTGCCGGCTGACGGTGAGCGACAATTGCATTGGCTTTGACGAGAAATATCTGGATCGGATATTCAACGTCTTCCAGCGTCTGCACACTCGCAATGAATACGAAGGCACCGGCATGGGGCTGGCCATTGTCCGCAAGATTGCGCTGTATCACGGTGGTGACATCACCGCGAAGAGCAAACCGGGGGAGGGATCCACTTTTATCTTGACGTTGCCCATGGCTCATCCCAAAGAAGCGCACGACGAAAGTACGGAAACCACCATGAAAAAGGAAAACAAACCATGAAACTAGAAGGAAAAATGATTACCATTCTGCTGGCTGACGATGATCCGGATGATCGCAAACTGACCCAGGACGCATTTGTTGAGAACCGTCTGGTCAATGTGCTCCATTGCGTGGAAGACGGAGAAGAATTGATGGAATACCTGCGCCGTCAGGGCCGTTACGCCGATCAGAAAGATGCGCCGTTGCCCGGCCTGATATTGCTGGATCTAAACATGCCGCGCAAGGACGGGCGCGAAGCGCTCAAGGAAATCAAGGCGGATCCGGAACTGCGCCGGATTCCCATAGTCGTGCTAACCACTTCCAAAGCGGAGGAAGACATTTTGCGCACCTATGATCTGGGCGTAAATTCCTACGTGACCAAACCCGTGACGTTCAAATCACTGGTGGAATTGATCAAGGTCCTCGGCCGATATTGGTTCGAAGTGGTCGAACTTCCACCGGGCGAGAGTTGAACGCTTTATGTCCGATGCCCAGGTCAAAGTCCTTTTGGTGGACGATGATGAGGATGATTATATCATCACGCGCGATCTGATTTTACGAATCGCGGGCCGCTATCATCTCGACTGGGTCAACAATTATAATGGCGCGCTGGAGGCCATCCAGCGCCGGGAGCACGATATCTATCTGCTGGACTATCGCCTCGGCGAACGGACCGGATTGGAACTGTTGTGCGAATCACAACAGTTCAATGGCCGGGCGCCAATGATCCTGCTGACGGGCCAGGGCGACCAGGAGGTTGACATGCAGGCCATGAAGGCCGGTGCGGCTGATTATCTGGTCAAAGGCCAGCTCAATGCCGACATTCTCGACCGCGCCATCCGCTATGCCATCAAAGGAAAGCACGCCGAGGAAAACCTCCGCCGCGACCGTGACCTCATCAGCCGCATCATGGAAACCAGCCCCGTGGGCATTGTCGTCGCCAACCAGTCTGGAACAATCACCTTTGCCAACCACCGGGCAGAAGAAGTGCTCGGCCTGTCCAAGGACGCCATCGCCGGGGGCACTTGCAGCGTTCTGGACTGGCGGATGACGGATCCGGAGGGACATCCGCTTCCGGGCCAGGCGCTGTCGTTGAAACAAGTCCTCGAGTCCGGCCAGCCGGTGCAGGACGTTCATCATGCCATTGATCGGTCCGACGGCCATCGCACGTTGCTCTCGACCAATGCCACGCCGTTTTTCGATGCCGCCGGCAAGATTAACGGAATGGTCATCACGGTTGAAGACATTACCGAACGGCTGATGCTGGAGGCACAATTGCGGCAATCACAGAAAATGGAGTCGGTGGGACAGCTGGCCGCCGGGGTGGCGCATGACATCAACAATATTCTGACCGTGATTCAGGGACATGCGGGACTGTTGCTCAACGCCGTTCCGCCGGGTCCCGACACGACCAGATCAATCAAGCAGATTTCCGCGGCGGCGGAGCGCGCGGCCAGTTTCATCCGGCAATTGCTCACGTTCAGTCGCAAACAGATATTCCGGTCGAAGATTCTCGATTTGAATGCGGTGCTGCAAAATTTAAAAGGGATGCTTCCGCGGCTGATCGGTGAGGACATCACGCTGGAAACCCACTGTCTGCCGGACCTGCCGTGCATCCAGGCGGATGCCGGGATGGTGGAGCAGATTGTGATGAATCTGGCGGTCAACGCGCGCGACGCCATGCCCAAGGGCGGCAAATTTATCATCACGACTTCCGCCGCTGAAATTGACGCCGCCTATCTGAAACAGCATCCCGATGCCCATGTGGGTTGGTTTGTCTGCCTGACCGTGACGGATACTGGTTGCGGCATGGAACGCAAGGTGTTGCAGCGGATTTTTGAACCATTTTTCACGACCAAGGAAGTCGGCAAAGGAACGGGACTGGGGCTGGCCACCGTTTATGGCGTCGTTAAACAACATCACGGCTGGATCGAAGTCCAAAGCGAAGTTGGCGTCGGGACCACCTTCAAAGTTTTTATTCCGGTGGCCGGTAAAGCCGGCGATGCAACCGCCGATCCATCCGTCAAATCCGAGAACGTCCGGGGAGGCAAAGAAACCATTCTGCTCGTCGAGGATGAAATCGGACTGTTGGAGCTGGTGCGGGAGATTCTCCAGCAATATCAATATCGGGTTTTGATCGCTTCCTCGGGGGTCGAGGCTTTGCGGGTTTGGGACGAGAACAGCGGCCAGGTTGATCTGCTCCTGACCGACATGATCATGCCCGGCGGCATGACGGGCACTGACCTGGCCGTGGAATTGATAAAGCGAAAGCCCGGACTCAAGGTAATCTACGCCAGCGGTTATAGTTCCGCGCTGACGGGTAAAGATTTCACCCAGGGCGACAACATCTTTCTGGCAAAGCCCTATCAACCGAACCAGGTGGCTCGACTGATTCGGGATACGCTCGATGGCGTGCCCAAAGACCGGCTTCAGCCTTCGCCCGTTATCGCCAACGCCGCTCCCGCCCCGATGCCGGTGGCCCCGGCGCCAGCTCTGGCCGGGCAACCAACTTGAAGGTACTCAAGAAAGGTTTCGCAACTCACCCAGGCGCGCCGGGTACGGCGGCCGGCACGCCAGAAATCTGTCCGGCCAGTTCCTCAGCCGGGTAGGTCCAAATCTCCGCGAGCGTCGGATGATAGTGCGGCATGGCAGCCAATTCATGTACAGTCATGCCCCTGGCCATCACCGCCACGATCTCGTGGATAAGTTCACCGCCCATGGGGCCGACGCACGAGCCGCCGAGGATTTCGCCGGACTTCGGCTCCGCCAGCAGCTTCACAAAGCCGTCCTTCGCCTCCATGATGAGCGATTTGCCGTGGTCGTTGAACGGATAACTTGCCGTCAGATATGAGATGCCCCGCGCCTTCGCCTCCTTTTCGGTCAGGCCGGCAAACGCCACCTGCGGTTCGGTAAACACGACCGCGATGAGCAACCGGTAATTCATCCGCCGCGGAGCTTTGGCCTGGGCAAGGTTATATGCCGCAATTTCCCCCTGCTGAACGGCCAGGTGGACGATTTCATGCGGCCCGGTGCAGTCGCCCGCCGCGTAAATGTGCGGCGCACTCGTCTGCATAAAGTCATTGGCTATGATGCGTCCGCCGTCGGTGGCAACCCCGGCTTTGGCGAGGTCGAGCGAAGCTGTGTTGGGCACGCGGCCCAGCGCAAACAGGATTTCCTCGGCGGAGATGGAAACGGTCTGCCGGCCATGTGCAAAGGAAACCGTCTTCAATTTTCCTTTGCGGCGGGCTTCAATCAGCTTCGTGCCGGTGAAGACCCGGATGCCTTCGCGCCGGAATACCTTTTCCATTTCAATTCCGGCGTCGGTGTCAAACTCGCGCAGAATGTGCCCACTGCGCTGGATGAGAGTGACCTTGACCCCGAACCGCGCGAAAAATTGGGCGAATTCGCACGCAATCGGACCGCCACCCAGCACGATGAGCGACTTCGGCAACCGCTTGAGTGCCAGCGCATCGTCGCTGGTGAGGCCACCAACCTCCTGGAACGAGGGCAGGGGAAGTGGCGCGACAATTGAGCCGGTGGCGATGATGAAGTATTTTGCTGTGAGTGTAGCAGCCGACGTGAGTCGGCTCTGATTTTTGTTCGATGAAGATGGAGCGGACTCGCGTCCGCTGGTACGGAATAAATTTAATTTAACTGTGTGCGCATCAAGGAACCTTGCACTGGCGCGGATGAATTTGAATTTGCCACCGGCAAGTTGTTGCCGGCGATAATCCGCAAAATCCCTGATGAGGGCGCCCTTGCGCGCCATCACCTTCGCGAAATCGAAGCTTACGTTTTTGGCACGGATGCCCCAGGGCCCGGCGTGGCTGGCCAGGTGCATGACTTCGGCGGCGTAAAGCAGCGCCTTGGTGGGCATGCACCCGCGCAGGATGCACAACCCGCCGACTTCCGGCCCGCCCTCAATGACGGCCGTTTTCAAACCTGCGCCCGCGGCTGTCCGCGCCGCGGCGTAACCGGCGCTGCCGCCGCCCAGAACAACCACGTCGCAATCAAACCTTTGCATGACTTGAAAATGCGCCGTCGGACGGGATTTTCAAATTCAAATGTTTCAATTTTTGAATTGCGATGCAGAGCGGACCATTTCATTTTTACAGCATGAGCAGCATCATTTACCCGCGCAGCCCGCGCGAAACGATGGACGGCTGGAGTTACCTGCCGCGTTACATTGACAAAATCCGCCTGCACCTCGCCGGCAAACTGCACGCTGATTATCAGGAGAACCTGGGCAAAGGCTTTGACGGCATCTGGCTCAAATACGCCGGGGTCACGCACGAACAGATGATCGGGCTGGTGAAGAATTCCGTCACCGATGGCGAGGTATGCGACTGGGTGCGGCGCAACGTAAAAAAATCCCCCGCGGAAAAGGCCGCGCATGCGAAGGACATGTTAAGCCGTCCGCCAGCCAATGATACGGAAGCCGTG
>JBEKSU010000128.1:0-10545 GCA_049516755.1 Verrucomicrobiota bacterium
AACTTCGGTTTCTCGTTGGGGGCCAGACGCCAGAAAGGCTCCGATAAGCGCGGGCCGTCGGTCAGAAACAGAAGCTGTTCATTAAAACCCCAGTCAAGACTGATAATGGTCAGATCGGCGCGTCCCCTGACATCCTTGCAGAATGCATCCAGCGCATCCGACCACCAGCCGCGCCCGCCGGTTTCCTGGATCAGGCGCACGGTTCTTTGGATGGCGAACAGATGGCCCGCGATCAACATCAGACCGGTTCCCACAATGAGAACGCGCCGAATCAAAACGTTCCTCGTTGCCGCTGGTTTTCCCGGCCAGAGCCGCACCAGCGCGGCGGCTATGATCAGGTGGGGAAAGGGAAAAACCAGCAAGGCGTGGTGGATGCGGTTGGCGCCGGGAAGCAACAGAAAACCCACGGTCTCAAAAAGAGCGCTGAACAACAGCCAGGCCAGCAGTCGGCACCGTGGATCGGTCCGGAAATGCCTGGCCACCTCCACGGCCAGAAACCCCGACGCCAGCAGAAAGACCAGGCCGAACGGGCTCCAAACCGCGGAGGAGGCTGCAAACATGTTTTCGAAACGCCCGCCCACGTTCATCAGCCGCCAAAAGTACGAGCCGTCGTACATGGTCAGGGCAATCCTGGCTTTTTCCGCCAACCCGGTTTTCCCAAGGGCGCCTTTCGCATGGTGTAGTGTTCGCGCACCCTTCAACAGCAGCATGGGAACAGCGACCAGCAGGAAACCCAGGCCGCCCAGCGCCAACCGGCCGGGGGCCGCCTGGACGGCGGAAACGATTTCCCGCCGGTGAGTGAGCAGCAACGCCAGACCGCACCCAAACAGGATGACGAGAAAATCAACCTTGTTAAAAAACCCCAGCCCGAAAACAAGAGATGCGAAAAAAAGCTGATGCCATTTTCGCCTTTGCCACCAGAGCAGCAGCAACCCAAACCCGGCAAAACGGCAGAGAAAACTCAGTGCCACCGAACCCCAATCCAACACCGTCATGAAAAAGCAGGCCGGATCCAGTCCCAGCAACAGACCGGCGATCAAAGCGGCGGGCTGGCCCAACAACTTTCTCGTCCACAGCATGAAGAGCAACAGGCTGATCAACCCCCCGCTGAAGGTCGCAAGCCGCAGCACCGGGACACTGGAACCGAACACGGCAAAGCATGGGATGAGCAGCCAGCTTTTCAGAGCTCCAAGATAGCTTTGGACAAAAACCGGGAAAGGGCGGCCGAACAAATTGACAACCATGGTGCCGCTCATGTGGTAACCATGGGGCTTGCCGGTCAAAAAGTCTTTGGCCTGTCCGGCAAAAACCGCCTCGTCATAATACAGTCCTGGAACCAACAATTCCCGGGCCGCAAAACTCGTCATCACGAATGAAATGACCAGCCAGACCAAAAATAACGCCAGCAACTCCCGCCGGGCTGACTTTGTGGCTGGCGGCGGATTGAAGGAACTGGCAGTCGAATCGGTGTGGCACACGGCTCGTTATTCTCAAAACCCATCCCGTGAGTCCAGTTGAAACTTGGACCGCCGCGGCCCCGGGCTTCACCGGGCTGGTGTTTCTGCTTGCCCGGAGAGAATCTTTACTGCTAAGAGCCATCTGACCATTGACATGATGCCCCGCACCTGCCCGCCGGCAACGGCCCCAGCCACGGATGCAAAATCCCTTCCGCGCAATCCATGGTTTTGGATTCCCACGGTGTATTTTGCCGAGGGCATGCCGAATGCGCTGGTCGCAACGGTGTCGGTCATGCTCTACAACGACCTTGGCGTATCAAACGAAGCCACGGCATTTTTCACCAGCCTGCTCTACCTGCCGTGGGTCATCAAACCTTTGTGGAGTCCGGCCGTGGACATTATCAAAACCCGGCGGCTGTGGATATGGACGATGCAACTGTTCCTCGGCCTCGGCCTCGCCGGCGTGGCGCTGATGATTTCCGCGCCGCATTTTGTCCAGTGGACAATCGTGTTTTTTGGATTGCTGGCCTTCAGCTCCGCCACCCACGACATCGCGGCCGACGGCTTTTACATGCTGGCAACGACAGAACACGAGCAGTCGTTCTTCATCGGATTCCGCAACGTGTTTTTCAACGTCGGAAAAATTTCCGCGCAGGGCGGTCTGGTGTACCTTGCCGGCCGGCTGGCCCGGCACACTGGCAACCCGGTGCTCGGCTGGTCGGCGGCGTTCATGATCGCGGCGGTCATTTTTCTGGTTCTGGGCGCGTACCATCGTTTCATCCTGCCGCGTCCGCCAGCGGATGAACCCAAAGCTCCCGGGATAGCGGGACATTTTTGGGCCGGATTCTTCAAAACATTCGGGACCTTTTTCCAAAAACCGAAAATCGCCGCGCTGTTGCTCTTTTTATTGCTCTACCGGCTGGGCGAAGCCCAACTGGTGAAAATCATTCCCATCTTTTTGCACGCGCCACCGGAAAAGGGGGGCTTGGGGCTGGCCATCGACGATATCAGCATCATTTACGGCACGGTCGGCGTCGTCGCGTTCGTGGCCGGCGCGTTGCTCGGCGGTTTTGTGGTGGCGCGCCATGGATTGAAATTCTGGTTGTGGCCGATGCTGCTGGTGATTCATCTGCCCGACGCGGTGTTTATCTGGCTGGCTTACGCGCAACCGGCCAGTTTGGAACTGATTGGCGCCGGCGTTGCCGTCGAGCAATTCGGTTACGGGTTCGGTTTCACGGCGTTCATGCTGTACATGATTTACATCGCACGCGGCGAACATCAGACGGCGCATTACGCGATTTGCACAGGTTTCATGGCGCTGGGCCTGATGGTGCCGGGCATGTGGAGCGGCTGGTTGCAGGAGCATATCGGCTATCCGCATTTCTTTGTCTGGGTGCTGCTGGCAACGATTCCCAGCTTCATCGTCGCGCTGCAAATCCCGCTGGAGGCGGAATTTGGCCGGCGTCGTCAAGGCGGGTGAATTAACATCGAAAAGGATTGCTTTGAACGCGCCAGTCTTTCCAGAATCAAAGTTCACAATGAAATCGACCTGTTTCAACCGCTCCCGCCGGACGCTCATTCTGGCGTTGTTGTCGGGCACGGCGCTGTTTGGATTTTCACCGGGCGCCCGCGCGGAATTGTCGTTCATCTTCACCAACTCCACATCGGCCACCCTGCCGCACCGCCCGAGCATCATTTTGATCGTGGCCGACGGCCTGGGTTACGGCGATTTGAGCTGTTACGGCCAGACGAAATTCCAGACGCCGAATCTCGACCGGCTCGCCGCCGAAGGCATTCGCTTCACGAGTTGTTATGCGGGTGATGCGGCAAGTTCACCGTCACGCGCGGCATTGATGCTGGGCAAGGAACCGGGCGACTTGAAACAACGCGCCGACGTGGACGTGCCGCTGGCGGCGAAAGACGTCACCATCGCGCAGGTGCTCAAGCACTCCGGCTATCATACAGGCCTGATTGGCGAATGGGATTTGGGCGGCGAAGGCACGAGTAGTTCGCCATGGAACAAGGGTTTTGATGAATTCGCCGGGTACTTTGACCCCGCCGATGCGGGCAATTACTACGCCGATTATATTTTTCGTTATGCGCCCAGGAGCCTGATCAACCAGACGAATCATCAAAGGGAGGATTTTGTCGGCCGGGAAATGCTTTATCCCAATACCGGCGGGAAGCACGACCAGTACGTCCCTGATTTGCTCACGAAGGCCGCGTTGAATTTCGTCCGGAACAACCAGCCGGACCGGTTCAACCGCTTCCGGCCGTTTTTCCTGCTGGTGAATTACAAAATTCCGGGCGCCGGCAGCGGCCCCGTGCCCACCGATGCGCCTTATTCCGAAGAGCCGTGGCCGCAGCAGGAAAAAAACAAGGCGGCGATGATCACGCGGCTCGACAATTATGTCGGCCAATTGCTGGAACAATTGCAAAAGTTCAACCTGACCAACAACACGGTGATTTTCTTCACCAGTGACACGGGCCCGGAAAAAAGTGCCGGCAATGATCCCGGGTTTTTCCTGAGCGCCGGGCCGTTCCGCGGTGGCCGCGGCGACCTTTACGAAGGCGGCCTGCGGGTGCCGATGATAGTATATTGGCCGGGCAAAATTCCCGCCGGCCAGGTCAGCGATTTACCCTGCGCGGCGTGGGACTTTCTGCCGACGGCGACGGACATCGCGCAGGTCAAACCGCAGGCGGGCATTGATGGCATTTCGATTCTGCCGGGGCTGCTTGGCCAGACCCAGACCAACTGCCACGAAACCTTCCATTGGCAACTCCAAAAAGGGCGCAACGTGTGGCACACGGTCCGCATGGGAAATTGGGAGGCCGTTCAGCCGAAGTCCGATGCCCCGCCGGAGCTGTACGATCTTAAAACGGATCCGGGCGAAACCAACAACGTCGCCAAGCAGCACCCCGACCTGATCACAAAATTCCAGGGCATCTTGAAGAACAGCCGTTAACGCGCTGGAACGGCCGGCAACGGGGCATTCACATCGCGTTCCTGTTTTTCCCGATGGACGGCGTAGCTCATCCACAAAATCGCCAGCGACAGGGCCAGCAAAACTGCCGCCAGCACAAACCACGGCCATCGGTAGCGTTGCGGATTTTCGTTTTGGTCGTCCATGCGAATGATTGTAGCGGCGATTCATGACGGAAGCAAACGAGGCAACACTGGTTGGGGTTCCATCCCGCCAGGCGGGGCGGAACTGCAAACGGCTCGACCCGCGCGATTTTTGCGCTACATTGACCGCCGTCGCGTCCATGCACGAAAACGAATCGCCAGAAGACCTGCCGCCGCCGCCGGGGAAAACCGGTGACGAGCATCCGTACGCCATTTTCCGGAACCGGGATTTCAGGCTTTATCTGGCTGGCCGGCTGGTATCAGTGCTTGGCCAGCAAATGTTCGCCATGGCCCTGGGCTGGGAAGTTTACGAGCGCACCGGTTCCGCCCTCGCGCTGGGACTCATCGGGCTGACGTTGATCATTCCGATGTATCTGTTCACGCTGCCAGCGGGGCATATGGCGGACAATCACAACCGCAAGCGCATCATTGTTTCTATGGCGGCGGTCATGGCAACAGCCAGCCTGGGCGTAGCCGTGGTCTCTTTGTTGCAGGCGCCGGTTTACTGGATTTATATCTGCCTGTTCATCGGCGGCACGGCGCGCACGTTTTCGTGGGCGGCCAACGCCGCCTTCCTGCCGGCGTTGGTGGATCGGAAAAACTTCCCGCGGGCCGTCAACTGGAACGCCGCCATGTTTCAACTGTCCTGCATCGTCGGGCCGGCTGTGGCGGGCGGCATCATCGCCGCGATGCAACATCATTATGGCCACAGCCCGGCGGCAGCGGCACCGGTTTACATTATCAACGCTTTTTCGTCATTGGCTTTTTGCGGCTTCGTCGGCCTGCTCCATTACGAGCATACGGTAACGGTGAAGGAGCCCATGACTTTGCGGGCGCTGTTGACCGGGTTTAAATTCGTTTACGCAACCAAAATCATCCTGGGAATCATTACGCTCGACATGTTTGCGGTGTTATTGGGTGGCGCCAACGGACTGCTGCCGATTTATGCCAAGGAGATTTTATTCGTCGGCCCCCGGGGTTTGGGGCTGCTGCAAACGGCGCTGCCGCTGGGCTCCATGCTCTGCGTGTTCATTCTGAACCACCGGTCCCCGTTGCAAAAGGCCGGTCGCTCGCTGCTCCTCGCCGTTACGATCTTTGGGCTGGCAACCATCGGCTTCGGATTCTCGAAGTGGTACTGGTTTTCATTCCTGATGCTGTTCACCTGCGGTCTGGCGGACAATGTCAGCGTCGTGGTGCGGCACTCGCTGGTGCAACTGCTCACTCCGGACGAAAAACGCGGCCGCGTTTCCGCCGTCAACAATCTCTTCATCAGCACATCCAATGAACTGGGGTGGTTTGAGTCCGGCACGGTCGCACAAATTTTCGGACCGACGCTGGGCAATACGATTGTCACCGGCGCGGTCATTTCCGTCGTGTCCGGCGGCATCGGGACCATCCTGACCGTCTTCGCCGTGGCCCTGATCTGGCCGGAGATCCGGCGTTATGGGAAACTGGTGTAATACTTGACGCGGGCGGGCAGAGGTTTATTTTCGGCGCATGAAACGAATCTTAATCTGGATTTTCATACTGGGCATTTCCCTGGCCGTGACCCATGCACAGGATGCGGCGACACAACAGCAAATTGACCAGATCAATGGCCGGTTGCAGGACCTGATTGACGCGCAGGCGCTGCAGGCCAAGCGCATCACCGCGCTGGAAAAGGAAATAAGCGATTTGCGTGACAAACCGAATGCGGCCGGCGCCAACCCGGATGACCTGCAAAAACTCGCCGATCAGGTCCAGGAACTTGCCAAAAAACAGCAGGCAGACAACGACTTGATACTGAAGGAAATCGGAAAACTCGGCAAAGTTGGTGGATCATCCTCGGGACACAAGCCAACACCAAGTGTGACGACCAATACGACATCGAGCGGTTCAGGCACGGGCGGCAAGGAAAGCGGTTATGAATACAAGGTTGCGGCTGGCGACACACTCTTGATCATTGCCAAGGCGTATCGCGATCAGGGCATCAAGGTGACGTCGGAACAGATTCTCAAGGCGAATCCAGGATTGGACCCGAAAAGCCTCAAGGTTGGGCAGAAGATTTTTATCCCGGCGCCCGCGCAGTGATTTTTAAACACGGATCACGCGGATTGAACACCGTGCAGCGCTGATTCAACGAGGCAGCGCGAAGTGGAGTGCCAGCACACCCACCGCCGCGACCAGACAGTAGCAGCCAAAGAATTTCCAGCGCCCGCCTTCCAGCCAGCGGGAAAGCCATTTCAAGGCCAGCAGACCGGCGACGAAACTGAAAATCATTCCGACGAGGCCGGGCGTTAAAAGATGCAGCGCGGATTCCTGGCTCAACGCATGCGCCTTGATAAGCCGATGCGCTTCCTGCGCGATTGCGAGTGGCGTCAAAACGACGGCGAGCGCGAAACTGAATTCTTCCAATTTTTGTTTTGGCAGGCCGAGCAGAAGGCCGGTGGAAATGGTCGCGCCGGAGCGCGAGAAACCGCGAAAGGGAACACAAATTCCTTGAACGAGGCCGATCCAAATGGAATGTGCCGGCTGAATTTCAGAATGGCGCGGTGATTTTTCCTCGCGCCAGCCGGCATAAATAATTAAAACTCCGACCATGGCCAGAGATCCGGCAATCAACCGCAGATTTGAAAACAAAGCTTCAACTTCTGCGTGCGCCGCGCCGCGCATGAAAACTTTTTCGATGAGAACTTTCAATCCCAGGTAAACGACACCGGTGCAAAATGTCGCAATAATGATTTGAAACGCAAACCATTGAACCTGTCTGCTGGAAGCAAAGTAATCACGTTTCCAACCTTTCCAAAAATAGACAATGACGGCGAACATCGTTCCGGTGTGCAGCATGACCAGCAGCATGGTCATTTCGGGACTCGACGGATCCAGCTTCATGAGTTTTTCCGCCGCGATGACGTGCGCCGAACTTGACACCGGCAACAGTTCACACGCGCCCTGAATCAGCGCCAAAATCATGATTTGAGAATAATTCAGCATGTTTATGAAATTTCTTCGTTCGTTCCGGGAACAACCCCAGCCATCCAGTCAGGTATGAGCCATTTGGACGTGAAATGAGCGCCCCAGGCAAGGAAGAAGTGGCGCAGACGCTACTTTTTTGAGCCCCAGAAGGTTTTGACCTCTTCGCCGTGCTGTTTGACCTTGAGCTGGCCCAGGATGGAGTGCCAGGAAATGTAAATCTTGTGCCACTGGGCTTCCAGGCCGCGAAGCGCGCCTTCGCTCATTTCGCTGAGATAGCGCAACGATGGCGCATTGCCAATGAGCGCGTGGATTTCATCGCGCGTCGGCGAGGCAACTTCGATGGAGGCGTAAATCAACTCGATCTCCTGCACAATGATGCTCTTGATTTCGAGGAAATGACTTTCTTCCGCCGGCCCGAATTTTTTCCCGCGCGCGACATTGATGAAATAGTTGAACTGTTTCCAGCACTCAATGTGGGTTTCAATTTGAGTGACCAGTTGGTTGAGATCTTTGGCGGTCATAAGCGTGGTCGGTTGGTTAGCGGCGAAAAAGCGGCTTGCGGAAACAGGAAAATGATGGCGCCACCGCGCAATTCGCGGGCGGTGATATGAAGACTGGCGAAATGAATGCTGACTTCGGCCAGCGGCATTTGCGCCGCGCGCGCTTCGCGGAAGAGGGACAGCACTTCCTGCCCGATGTCACACAGCAACTCCTTGGGATAGACGGACGAGACGGTGTACGTGACAACACGGCCATCGCGGTCAACGGCAACGCTTCCGGCCGGCAGTTGCTGGACCGCCGCCCGGGAACGGAAAAACCGTCTTAAGAATTGTTTTAAGAATCCCATGATGAAACCAGTTTCTTGCTTTTTTCCAACAATGGGCCGGCGGCGGCATTGGGCGGCCAGCCAATGAGAAAGCTCTTGTTTTCCAGGTTCAAAACAAGCATCTGACGTTCCAGATTATGGCCGGCAACATGCGAAAGCGGTCCGGCTTCGATCCGTTCCCCAAGACGTTTGGCGGTTTCGGCGGCCCGACGCGCCCACCTGGCGAGCGGCTCGGAAGGCTGCGTGCCCATGGTTTCGACCTCGCCCTGGCCGTCGGGCGGCACAACGATGACGAATTCCGCGCCTTCGCGCGTGAGCTGGGCAAGTTTCCAAATGGTTTTGCGGTGGGCGGTCTGCTCGATGGAACCGGGTTCCACGGAATCTGCGGTCTCATCCATCGCCTGCGCGGATTCCAGCAACAGGGCGTTGACGGGTTTGGTGATGGTGCGTTCGCGGTCGGGTTCCGCGGGCAAATTTTCAAACGTGCCGGACTTCCATGCCAGAATCCGGTAGAATGCCGCTTCTCCACGCGCGCCTTCGCTTTCCGCGTCAATCAATTCGCCGTTTTGAATCCAAAGTTTCGCCACGAGCGGTCCACGCGTGATGCGCAGGACGGTGGAACTGCGCGAGAGACATTCCATCTGGATGATGTCCATGAGACTTTTGCTTTGAATGCCCCGAAAACCACCTTCCATGTCGCGCCCCATCAGCGATTCGATGCAGTCCAGAAACATCTGGGAATTGGCCTGCATGTCGGTTTTGAGCCAGAACAAATCCACTCCCAGGGCATAGGCGCGCGAGCGGAATTCCTCGTCTTCCAGCCCGCTCAAAACCACCGTCCTTAATTCGGGAAACCGGCGGCGGACAATGGACAGCACCTGCAGGCCATCCATGCGCGGCATCTTCAAATCGCAGACCAGCAGCCGGAACGGCTCGGTTTCCATGAGCGCCAGGGCGCGCGCGCCCGACGCGACGGTGCGGATTTCAGGCTTGCTGGGAAGCAGCGCAAACATTTCGTTGCACAGGTTCAACCAGTCTGCATCGTCATCCAAAACGAGAATTTTATGGTGCGTTTCCATTCCGTTGGCGTTAATCGCTAATACCGCCGTCTCATAAACACAAGTGCTAAAAATGCCAGCAGCATAAATGTTTAAGAGGAAGCAATCGGCGTTCCCAATTGAAACACGGCGGCAAGAAAATTTAAATGCCAGAATGTGAACAGACTAGGGACAAAGAAGTCCAACGCTGAGACAAATTCCCCGCCCGGCCAACAGTCCTTTCAAAGCTTTCAAAGGCCCGGACAGCCAAGTCAGACAAAAAATCAACGATGGCGTGCTTCCTGCTAAAACATAGGAGCCTGCCGGTCGACCGGCCGCCAACGAAGCATGAGTGCCATGTCAAACAGTGTAAAAATAAAGTTCGCCGGGTTGCTCCGAGGTCTGTTGCGCCGCCTCGACGATGAAGAGGCAACCGCACCCACAACGCCGCGCTCGCTCGCCGCCGCCGCGCCGCCCGCAACCGCAACCGCTGCCGTTGCCGCCGCGCGCCCGCATACCGCGCCGCCCGCGTACCCGGCACCCACCACGTCGCCCGTGCTGGAAGAGAATCCCGATGAATTGCATCTGCCCCTGCAACCCATCCTCGCCGCGATGCCGATGGATTTGCGCGCGAAAGTCATGCAAACCCCGCCGGCCGGAGCCATGATTGCCGTTCCGCTGGAAAAAATCCTCACGCAACTCGCGTTTGGCTCCGTGAAAATCGCTTTCGGTGAATTGCGCAAGGCCGCTCCGGGCATATTTGTCAATTCCGGCGGCGAGCATGACCACAAACCGGTGATGCTGCCGCTCAATGAAATTCTCACCCGGCTGAATCCCGGTCTGCTGTCGCGCCGCACAACCCAGAAGCAGATCGAGGTCACCGAAGACATCACCGGACCATTTGGCGCCGGTGGAGAAGGAGCCAGAATTTCCGTCGCCTCCAAACCCACGCCGTCCACCGCCATTCCGTCGCTGCGGATGACCACGCCGCCGGCATTTTCGTTTCCCGCACGCGGCATTACACCCGCTTCTGCGCCTGCACCCAGCGCTCCGCCGCCGCCCTCGCGTCCATCGATGCCGCACGCCCCGACGCCGGCAACCAGCGCCACGAATCCGCCCCCGCGGCAATTCGCACCGCACGCC
>JBEKSU010000129.1:0-10495 GCA_049516755.1 Verrucomicrobiota bacterium
CGCATTTCGTCAAAACCTCCACCGGCTTCAGCACCGCCGGCGCCACCGTGGAAGATGTCAGGCTGATGCGTGAAACCGTCGGCCCAAAGTTCGGCGTCAAGGCGTCCGGCGGCATTCGCGACACGAAAACCGCACTGGCCATGATTGAAGCCGGCGCGACGCGTCTCGGCACTTCGGCCAGCATTGCGATTGTAAAAGGTTTGGCCGAAATTAAATCTGACGGGTAGGCATTTGGTCTTCGGCCACGTCCTCCCTCTTCCCGTCCTTCTCCCCAAGGAGAAGGAGAACTTGTACGCCGTCTGCTTGAAAATTCGTGCGACTGGATTGGCCGGACGGTCATCCGCAAAACCAGAATTTGCCAGCCGCCATTTCCTCTCCTGGGGGAGAGGACAAAGGTGAGGGCGGGCGTAAAAAACAAAACCGGACGAGCTTAATTCCCCGTCAGTTCCTGCGGGCCTTTGCCGCCGTTGACCAGGAAAAGCGCGGCCATGCGCACGGCCAGACCATTGGTCACCTGCTCCAGAATCAACGAACGGTTTGAGTCGGCAATTTCGCTGTCAATTTCCACGCCGCGATTGACCGGCCCGGGATGCATGATGAGCGCATCCGGTTTGGTCTTGGCCAGGCGGGCCTTGTTAAGCCCGAACATCTGCGTGTATTCGTTGATGCCGGGGAACATTGTCTTGCGCTGGCGTTCGTGCTGGATGCGGAGCAGGTTGATGATATCGGCGTCGCGGATGGCTTCGTCCATGTTGTGGACCACGCGGCAACCCATCTGCTCGAACGTTTTGGGCACGAGCGTGGACGGTCCGCAAAGCGTGACGTGCGCGCCCAGCTTCGTCAGCGCCCAGATGTCCGAGCGCGCCACGCGGCTGTAAAGAATGTCGCCCAGGATCGTCACATTCAGCCCGGCAATCTTTCCCTTGCGCTCGCGGATGGTGAAGGCGTCGAGCAGCGCCTGGGTGGGATGTTCATGCGCCCCGTCGCCGGCATTGATGACGCTGGCATTGAGCACGCGCGACAGAAAATGCGCCGCGCCCGACGCGCTGTGGCGCATGACGATGAAATCGACGTTGAGCGCCTCGAGATTGCGCGCAGTGTCCTTGAGCGTTTCGCCTTTTTTTAGCGATGACGCCTCGGCGGTGAAATTGATGATGTCCGCCGACAACCGTTGCTCGGCCAGCTCAAAACTGGTGCGCGTGCGCGTGGACGGCTCGATGAACAGGTTGACAACGGTTTTGCCGCGCAGCGCCGGGACCTTTTTGATGGCGCGTTCGCCCACGACCTTGAATGCCCGCGCCGTGTCGAGCACGGTCATGATCTCGTCCACCGTGAGCGATTCAATGTCCAGCAGATGTTTGCGGTTCCAGCTCATTTCTTTTTCAAAACCACCTCGTCCCGGAACGCCCCTTCCTCGACGAGGAGCAGGGAAATCTTTTCCTCCAGCGCCGTCGGCACGTTTTTGCCGACAAAGTCCGCCTTGATGGGCAGTTCGCGGTGGCCACGGTCGATGAGCACCGCGAGCTGGATTCTTTTGGGCCGGCCGAAATCATTGAGCGCGTCCATGGCGGCGCGCGTCGTGCGGCCGCTGAACAGCACGTCGTCCACCAGCACGACCGTCTTGCCGGTCACGTCGAACGGGATGACGGTGGGAAACACCTTCGGCGCGGCGCGCTGATCCAGATCGTCACGATGCATGGACACGTCGAGGATGCCGACGGGCACCGGCTGGTTCCAGATGCCCGAAAGAACCTTGCTCAACCGTTGCGCCAGATGGTCGCCTCCGGTGGGAATACCTATCAGCACGACGTCCGTGCCAACCTCGTTGCGCTCGGCAATTTCGTGCGCGATGCGCGCCAGAGCGCGCTGAATCGCCAGGGCATCGAGGATAACGGTGGATTCAGGCATCTTGAAAAATCCTCCCCGTTCTCGTCCTCATCCTCGAAAAATCCAAATTGTTTGGGAACGACGACAAGGACGAGGGGGGAAAGAAAAACCGCGAACCCCTCCGCCGGGCGGAGCCGATTCGCGTCGTGTGTTCAGCGTTCATGTTTTCCTTCGCCGCCTCGCCGGGCAGCGTTAAAGGAACATTTAACTTGTTTTCAGTGGCTGGCGACCTGGCGGGCTTTGCGCCAGCTTGAGCGGTGATTGATGATCCAATCCGTCAATGCCCGCTCGAAGCCGATGTCATGCCCGGCTTTCTCCGACTCAATCCACTTGTGCCTGAGAATTTCCTCGCGCTCGGCCTGAAACTCGCGGTAAAGCGAGGAGTTCCTTAACAAATCGTTCGCCGTCGATGCGTCTTTCATAGCGTCCGACATAGATGAAATACAAAATTCGTAACTGAAATTTAAATCCAGCCAGGACAATTGGCAATCGAATTTTTCAATACTATTTATAACTTTCAAACGAACATTTTGCAAATCGTTCAAACCAGCCGTTTCCGCAGCGCTTCGGCAATTTGAATGAAGGCCTGGCCGGCCGTCTTTTGGGGAGCAGACACCACAATCGGTACCCCGCGGTCGCCCGCCTCCCGGATTTCGGTGAAAATCGGCACTTCGCCGAGGAACGGAATGTCCTGCCGCGCGGCCTCGGTCCGGCCGCCGCCGTGGCCGAAGATTTCCACGCGCTCGCCGTTGGGCGTGGTGAAATAACTCATGTTCTCGACAATGCCCAGCAACGGCACGTTGACCTTCTTGAACATCGCGATGCCTTTGCGCACAACGCCGAGCGACGCTTCCTGCGGCGTGGTCACAATAATGCCGCCGTCCAGCGGCACGGCCTGGCACAGCGAGAGTTGCGCGTCGCCCGTGCCCGGCGGCAGGTCCACCAGAAGGAAATCCAGTTCGCCCCATTCCACCGAGAACAAAAATTGCTGGATCGTCTTTGAAATCATCGGTCCGCGCCAGATCACCGGCTGGCCGTCGTCGAGCAACAGCCCGATGCTCATCACCTTCACCCCGTGATTGGACGGCGGCACGAGCCGCTCGTCATCGCTGACCGTCGGACGCTCGCGAACGCCCATCATCAGCGGAATGCTCGGCCCGTAAATGTCGCAATCCAGCAGACCGACCTGCGCCCCGAGATGTTTCAGCGCACAGGCCAGGTTTGCCGAGCAGGTGGATTTGCCAACGCCACCCTTGCCGCTGGCGATGGCGATGACGCGTTTCACGCCCGCAATCCGGTTCTGGTTCGCCAGCCCCCCCGCAGGCGCCGCCTGCCCGGCGGCGGGTTGTTTGACTTCGACGTTGACGAGTTTCACACCCGGCAGCTCCTTCAAAACGTGCTCGCTGTCTTCCTTGATCTGGCGCGCGGCTTCGGGATTCGACGTGGTCAGTTGCATCACGACGTTGATCCCGCCCTGGGAAAAGGAAATTTCCTTGATGAGCCCAAAGGAAACGATGTCGCGCGAATAGCCGGGATACTTGACGGCCTTCAGCGCATTTTTGATGTCGTCTTGCGTTGGCATGGCAAGATGTTAACACACCCGCGGTTGCACGCCAGCGTTTGCAATTCCGGCTTCAGGTGGTCCCGCCTGGGAGCGCCGGCAAGACGCCAGCGTTTGGAGTTCCGCGTTTACGCGGTTTGGGTGACCTGCGACAAGCAGACCGTCCCGCAACCGGCGGGACGGAACTCCAAACCGCTCCGGACTTGCGCCGCGATGCCGGGCATGGGAAATTGAAGGTCTAATTTATCAAATTGGACAACTAAATCATGACACGAAAGCCGCACACCCCGGATATCGGGCCGTTTCTTGAAACCTTCAACCGCTTTGAATCGGCGCTGCAACCGGTGTGGCTGCCGCCGCTGCGCCGGGCGGGCATTGCGCGCTTTGCTGAACTCGGTTTCCCGACGTTGCAGGATGAAGACTGGCGTTTTACCAACGTGGCACCGCTGGCCCGGCTGCCGCTCCAGCCCGTCGCTGAACCGGCAAATGATGCCGCTGCCAAAACCGCCCTGGAAAAACACATATTTGCCCGGCTGCCCGGTGCCCGGCTCGTTTTTGTCAATGGCCAATACTCCGCGGCGCTCTCGTCCGTGCAGGGATTGCCCGACGGAGTGAGGGTGTCAAATCTGACGGCGGCGCTGGTGGCGGATTCGGAATTCCTCAAGCGGCAGTTCAGTCTTTACGCTCTGGCGAACAACAATGCCTTTGCGGCGTTGAACCAGGCATTCTTCACCGATGGCGGATTCGTTCAAGTGCCCGATGGAGTTTCGGTGACCGATCCCATCCAGTTCATTTTCATTTCCACTGCCAAACAAGGCGGCGAAACCATCCAGCCGCGCAACCTGGTCGTCGTCGGGGCCAACAGCCGGGCAACGGTCATCGAAAGTTACATTTCGGCGGACAATGTGGCGTACTTCACCAACGCCGTCACCGAAATCGCCGCCGGCGACAACGCCGTGCTGGAGTATGTGAAATTTCAGGACGAAGCCGACGCCGCGTTTCATCTGGCGACGATTGCCGCCCAGCTGGGCCGCGCGAGCAATGTGAGCATCCATTCCTTTGCGCTCGGCGCGAAGCTCTCGCGCACCAACATCCGCGCCAAACTCGCGGGCGAAGGCCTGGAATGCATTCTCAACGGCCTTTATCTGACACGCGGCGAGCAGCTCGCCGACCATCACATGATTGTCGAGCACGCCCAGCCGCATTGTGCCAGCCACGAATATTTCAATGGCATCCTCGACGATAAATCGCGGGGCGTCTTTCACGGGCGCATCCTGGTCCGGGAAATCGCGCAGAAGACCGACGCCAAGCAGACGAATAAAAACCTGCTGCTCTCCGACAACGCGACCGCGGACACCAAGCCGCAACTGGAGATTTACGCCGACGACGTCAAATGCACGCACGGCGCGACGATCGGGCAGTTGAACGATGAATCCATTTTTTACCTGCGTTCGCGCGGCATCGGCACGGACAATGCCCGGCGGATGCTGATCCACGCCTTCGCCGGCGAAATCATTGCGCGGGTGAAGCACGACGCCGTGCGCGAGAAACTGGACAAACTGGTGTGGGACCGGCTGGAAGCGAACCACCACCTCGCAAAAAAGAATTGATTTGAGGAATCGAAATCCATGTTCGAAGACTTAAACGACCTTTACCAGCAGGTCATTCTTGACCACTGCAAGAAGCCGCGGAATTTCCATGAGCTGCCGCAGGCCACCTGCTCGGCGCAGGGACACAACCCGCTCTGTGGCGACCAGTTGAAGTTGTTCCTCGCGCTGGACGGCGACACCATCAAGGACATCAGCTTCACCGGCTCCGGCTGCTGCATTTCCAAGGCCTCGGCGTCGCTGCTCACGGAATTTGCGAAGGGCAAAACCAAGGCGGACGTGGAAAAAATGTTCGGGCAGGTCCATGAAATGGTCATGAACGGCAACGTCCGGGGCGACGTCGGCAAGCTGGCGGTGTTCGCCGGCGTCCATAAATTTCCCGCCCGGGTGAAATGTGCGATTTTGTCCTGGCACGCCGTCATGGCCGCGCTCAAGGGCGACGCCAAACCGGTGAGCACGGAAAACGAACAGACCTGATTGATTTCAACCGCAATTGCGGCGAAGATACCGGTGGTGATTGATTTGAGAGGTGTTTTATGAATCCGAATGAGCCAAAAATTTTAACCCGCGACGTGGAAGCTTCGGTCGTCCCCGTCGGCACAAAGGTCACGTTGCAAAAGGGCGGGCAGGCTTACGTCACGCAGTCGCTCGGCGGCACTTTCACCGTCATTGTCAATGGCAACATGTTCCGCATCGACGGCAAGGACGCCGACGCGCTCGGACTGGAAATCAAATCCGCGCCGGCCACGGCTGTTTCCGGCCCGGTCACGCAAGAGCAATTGGAAAAACAAATCTGGGAATCACTCAAAACGTGTTACGACCCGGAAATCCCTGTCAACATCGTGGACCTTGGCCTGATCTACGACTGCCACCTCACGTCCGTGGGCGAAAACAGTTTCAAGGCCGACGTAAAAATGACCCTGACCGCGCCCGGCTGCGGCATGGGACCGGCGCTCGCGCAGGATGTGCAAAACAAATTGATGAGCATGGAACCGATTGACGAGGCGAACGTCGAGCTGGTCTGGGACCCGCCGTGGAACCAGAGCATGATGACCGAGGCCGCCAAACTGCAACTGGGATTGATGTGATTTAAACCACGGATGGACACGGATGCACACGGATAAAGAATCCTCCTCGTTCTCGTCCTTCGTCCTCGTAATCGGGTTTTCGAGGACGAGAACGAGGACGAGGACGATTACAAATAACTGGCTTTCATTGAAATTTAAATGACATGACGCAACCTGCCCCCAACTGGACAAAGCTCCGCGCTGATTTCCCAATCCTCGACCAGCAGGTCCATGGCAAGCCGCTGATTTATTTTGACAATGCCGCGACGTCGCAAAAACCGCGCGCGGTGATTGACGCCTTGGTGCATTACTACGAACACGACAATGCCAATGTCCACCGCGGCATCCATGAACTGAGCAATCGCGCCACGGCGGGCTACGAGGCCGCCCGGACGCGTGCCGCCCAATTCATCAATGCCCGCAGCGCCGAAGAAATCATTTTCACGCGCGGCACCACCGAAGGCATCAACCTGGTCGCCAGTTCGTGGGGCGCGAAAAACCTCAATGCCAATGACATCATCCTGCTCACGGAGATGGAGCATCACAGCAATCTCGTGCCGTGGCAATTGCTCGCCCAACGCATGGGCGCGAAGCTCGCTTACGTGCCGGTCACCGGCGATGAAGGCCTGCTCGACTTGAGCAAACTGGATTCATTGCTGACAAAGCAGGTGAAGCTGTTTGCAATGGTCCACATCTCGAATTCGATGGGCACGGTGAACCCGGTGGCCGACCTTTGCGCCCGCGCACGCAAGCTCGGCATCACCACGCTCGTGGACGCCGCGCAAAGCGCCGGGCACATGCCTGTGGACGCGCAGGCCATCGGCTGTGATTTCCTCGCATTCTCCGGCCACAAGATTTGCGGGCCGACCGGCATCGGTGTGTTGTGGGGCCGGCGGGAACTGCTCGACGCCATGCCGCCGTATCAGGGCGGCGGGGAAATGATTTTGTCGGTTGAATATCAAAAGACCGAGTTCAAAAAGGCGCCGCATCGGTTCGAAGCCGGCACGCCGGACATTTCCGGCCCGTTTGGTTTGCATGCGGCCATGGATTATCTTGATGCCATCGGCCGGGAACACATCTGGAAACACGACCAGGAATTGGCGGCCTATGCCTGTGAAAAACTGGCCGCGCTGAAAAACATCCGGCTGTTCGGCCCAAAAACCGGACGCGCCGGTCTGGTGAGCTTTCTGCTCAAGGACATTCACGCGCACGACGTGGTGACGCTGGCCGACCAGGCGGGCGTGGCGTTGCGCGGCGGGCATCATTGCACCCAGCCGCTCATGCACCGGCTCGGCGTGGAATCCACCGCCCGCGCCAGTTTCTATTTCTACAACACCAAGGCCGAAGTGGACCGGTTCGTGGAAGTTGTGAAGGAAATTCAGAAATTCTTCGGCGGAAACATTTGATCTCAACCATTCGTCCACTGCTTGACGGCGTCGCAATGCTGATTCCATAAATCACGCACTTCTTCGAGAAGTTCTGCTGCAATCCAACCTTTATCGAGATTTTCTACAACATCAAATGTTTGGGGCGTTGGAACGCCTCCAACTGAATCCGACTGGAGCAGTTGGCTGCTGACTGAATCGGCAACATAGCAAAGTGACTTCAGACACTCTTCAATGCGATTTAGAGTGATGCCAGCTTGCTCGTTTGTAAGCGCAGCACGGCTGCTGGTGTCCGCTGGATGCGCAATGAATTTGGTTGCGAACAATTTCACATTCTCACAGTGTTTGATTTTCGAATCCAGCCGCTCTAACCATTCCAATGAAACACAATCCGAGCGTTTTCGGGATTCAGGCAAAACCCCAGACATCTCGTCAAAATTCTTGTGCATTCTTTCAGAGTCGTCAGGCTTCGGATCTATGCCTTGGTAAGCGGTGAACTGTCCTGACGAAATCAATCCGTCAGATAGTAGTTTTTTGGCCGAAACAAAGTCGTAAGGGAGATCACGACAAGCCAGATAACTTTCTCGCGTTATCAACGCGCGATTTAGCTTCAAGTCTTCCACGAGTCGCCCCAACGAGAACACATCCTTACGCTTATCCACAAGGCAACGAATACCCATAGCTTGTTTCGCAACAAAACCCGAATCCAACAGGTATAGCAATTGTCTGTTGAATCCTACGCCCTCGACTAGATTTTGATCCGCCTTGCGTCGTAGGTCATTAAGAGTCAGAAAAAATGCGTAGTCCGACAGCAATTGCCATAGCTGTTTGTGGATTGTGTTTTGATCGTTACCGCTAATCCAATCAAGCCACTCCGCCCGCTTTTCAGAGAAAGCACTAGACGTTTCTCCATTGATCATAATCAAATTGAGTTTATTTCAGATAAAAGCAAAGGCCAGTATTTCCCGGAGCACAGCGGGCATTGTTAACGTTCGGAGGGCGTCGCAGCTCCGCCCTCCGATAATTTTCTTAAATTGTGGCTATTCACGACCGGCAGCCGCGATGAACGGCTTCAATTCCTGCATCAGCTTCGCGAACCCGTCGAATGACATCTGTTGCGCGCCGTCGCTCCAGGCTTCCGCCGGATTGGGATGCACTTCGATCAGCAATGCGTCCGCGCCCATGGCCACCGCGCCCTTGCACATCGCCGCCACCAGATCGGCGCGCCCGGCGCCCTGGCTCGGGTCAATCACAATCGGGCAGTGCGATTCGCGCTTGATGATGGGGATGGCCGAGAGGTCCAGCGTGTTGCGCGTGTAGGTCTCGAACGTGCGGATGCCGCGTTCGCAGAACATCAGATTCGGGTTTTCGTTGGCGAGCACATATTCGCCCGCGAGCAGCCATTCCTCGATCTTCATCGAGAGGCCGCGCTTGAGCAGGACCGGCTTGCCGGTTTTGGCGGCGGCGATCAGAAGCTGAAAGTTCTGAGAGTTGCGCGTGCCAATCTGGATGATGTCCGTGTATTCGGCCACCATTTCGGCGTGGTTTTCGGAGAGCAGTTCGGTGATGATGGCCAGCCCGGTGGCACGGCGCGCCTTGTCGAGCAGCTTCAGGCCCTTTTCGCCCAGCCCCTGGAATTCGTAGGGCGACGTGCGCGGCTTGAACGCGCCACCGCGCAGGAAGGTCGCCCCGGCGGCCCTGACCGCCTCGGCGGTGGCGAGCAGTTGTTTCTCACTTTCGACCGAGCACGGGCCGGCCATGACGTGGAATTGTTTGCCGCCGATGATGTGTTCGCGGACGCGAATGGCGGAATTGGCCGGATGCGCCTCACGGCTGACGAGCTTGTAACGCTTTTGGATGGGCGTGACGCTTTCAACCGCGCGCGGGAACTGCGAGACCAGCGTTTCGAGGTTGGCGTGGGTGAGTTCGTCGCCGATGGCGCCGATGACGGTGCGCGCCACACCGCGCATGACGTGTGGGGTGTAGCCGAGTTTACGGATTTCCTTGAGGACGGATTGTTCGTCCTTCCTCGAAATCCGTGGTTTGAGCACGATGATCATGTTTTTGTTGGGTTGACCGAAGCTCGCCAAAACAAAAACGCCGCAGGCGTTTTGGCGACCTGCGGCGATTTGTTTGTTCGGTTAAAATTTTATCGCAGCCGCAAGTGCGCGCTCAGGCTAAACCAATAAAAGAAATATTGGCTCCAGGCTGCGTTGTTCACTTGCTTGCTGTTCACGCCATTAGAATAGCAGAACCGGCAGGACAGTCAAGACGGTATCGGTTCGCGGAGCTTGGACGGCCGAACAACGTGCTGCTGACATCTTGTCGGCAGAACCATCAATTTTCTTGATCTGCCGGCGAGACGCCGGCAGCACGTTACACGTTGAACTTGAACAGCAGCACGTCGCCGTCCTTGACAACGTAATCGCGGCCTTCGATGCGGTAGTGGCCGGTCTCGCGGGCGTGGCCGACCGAGCCGCATTTCACCAGGTCATCCCAATTCACTGTTTCGGCCTTGATGAACCCGCGCTCGAAGTCCGTGTGAATGGTGCCGGCAGCCCGCGCCGCCGTGTCGCCGGCATGAATCGTCCACGCCCGGACCTCTTTTTCGTTGAAGGTGAAAAACGTGCGCAGGCCGAGCACGCGATACGCGGCCCGGATGAGCTGGCCGGCGCCGGATTCGGCCACGCCGAGTTCCTGCAAAAATTCCTTCGCTTCGGCCGGCGACAAATCCACCAGGTCGCTCTCAATCTGCGCGCTGACCACAACGGCTTCGCAGGCGAGATGCGCCTTGACGTGGTCGCGCACCTTCTGGACGAACGGATTTTTATCGGCGGTGGCGAGGTCGCCCTCCTTGACGTTGCAGACAAAGACGGACGGCTTGTCGGTCAGGAGGAAGAAACTGCGCTGGATGATTTTTTCATCCGGCGAAAGCGGCAGAGCAAGCGTGTGGGCCGGTTTGCCCGTGTCCAGATGGGCGCCAATCTT
>JBEKSU010000130.1:0-10481 GCA_049516755.1 Verrucomicrobiota bacterium
GACCGGATCAATCTTGCCCTGCCGCGCGAGCGCCGTGAGGTCACGGCCATATTTTTCCAGCGCCTGAAATTTTCCTTCCGGCTGCTGGTCGGTCACGCGCTGGTTGCCGCGCAATTCGGCCAGCGCTTTCAGAACCGCGTCGCGCTTGAGGCCGTGCGCGGTGAAAATTTTCTTGAGCGACGGACTGGCCTCGTCGAGCAGACCAAGCAGCAGATGTTCGGTGCTGACGTAATCGTTCTTGAGCTTGCCCGCCTCGGATTGCGCGGCATCGAGTGCCTTTTGCAGATCGCGACCGGCGTAGGGATCGTTGCCGCCCTGGATTTTGTGCCGGCGGGCGAGTTCCTTCTCCAAATCCGGCGAGAGTTGGGCGGGCGGGACGCCGATGCGCGTCAGCAGTTCCGGCACGAGGCTCCCGTCCTGGCCGAGCAGCGCGAGCAGCAGATGCTCGCCGTCAATTTCCTGATGCGAATGTTCGCGCGCGAGGCGTTGCGCGTCCTGCACCGCCTCCTGCGATTTGAGGGTCAACTTGTCGAGTTGCATGACGCGAGTTTAACGCAAAGGCGCAAGGGCGCAAAGATGGGAAATTCCAACTCGAACTCCGAAATGGGAACGGCCAATTCAATGCACTGTCGCAATAAAAAACGGCGCGGATGAATTTCCGCGCCGTTCGTGATTCCAGATTCCGGCTAGGTCAAAACAATCTTGTCGCCGTCCTTCAGCGTGACGATGGCTTTCTTCCAGTCCGGCGCCTTGCCGGCCTGCGCCGTGCGCTGGCGTCTCAATTTGCCATGGACGTTCAGCGTGTTGACGCGGATGACCTTGACCTTGAACAGTTCCTGCACGGCCTGGCGGATTTCCGTCTTGTTCGCGCGGCGGTCGGCCACGACGGTGTATTGATTGTATTTCTCGCCCTGGCGCGTGCCTTTTTCCGTCAGGCGGACGGTCTTGATGATTTCGAAAGCGTTCATGTTATTCCTGGGTCAGACGATCGGAAACTTTTTCAAACGCGCTCTTGGTGAAGAGCAGTTTGTCCGGACGCAGCACATCGTAGGTGTTCAGCGAATCGCTCGTGGCCAGCGCCACATTCGGGATGTTGCGCGACGCGAGCGTGAGGTTTTTGTCAATGCCGGTGGAAATGACGAGCGTCGTGCCCTTCAGTTCCAGCGTGGAAATGACGCCGACAAATTCCTTCGTCTTGGCCGAATCCAATTTTAGTTCGTCCACGACGATCACGTCGCCGGCCTTGAGCCGTTCGCTCAACGCCTTGCGCAACGCAAGCGAGCGCGTTTTCTTGGAAACTTTCTTCGCGAAATCGCGCGGCTTGGGTCCGAAGACCACGCCGCCACCCGCCCACAACGGCGATTGGTTGGAACCGGCGCGCGCGCGGCCCGTGCCCTTCTGCCGCCACGGCTTCTTGTTGCTGCCGGAAACTTCGCCGACGTTTTTGGTGCAGGCCGTGCCCATGCGTTGTGCCGCCTGATAGGCAACGACCACGTCATGCACCGCTTGCGTGCCTTTTCCGTCTTCGATGAGCGGGAACTTTACTTCAAGTTCGCCCTGCTTTTTACCTTCGATATTTTTAATGGCAATTTTCATGGCCGTTCAGATTACTTTTTGGCCTCAGCCGCGGCGGGTTTGGGTTCGGCCTTCGCGGCGGTGGCGCCCTTCTTCTTCATCGGCGCCAGACTGACCGGCGGCTTCCAGCCCTTGGGCCGTTTCTTGGATTCACGGATGACGACGTAATCGCCTTCCGCCCCGGGAACCGCGCCTTTGATGAGCAAAAGATTGTCCGCCTCGCGCACCTGGATGACTTCAAGATTCTGGGTTGTGCGCTGCACCTGTCCCATGTGACCGGGCATCTTCATGCCACGCATGACCGTGCCCGGGAACAGACGCTGGCCTATGGCGCCGCTGCGGCGGTGCCAGCCTTTGGCCCCGTGCGTCATATCGCCACCGGCGAAATGATGCCGCTTCACGACGCCTTCAAAGCCGCGGCCCTTCGTGATGCCAATCGCGTCCACAAAATCACCAACGGCGAACAACGCCGGTCCGACGATGTCGCCAGGTTTGACTTCCTTGGAGAAATTCCGGAACTCCCGGATGCGTTTCACTGCCGCGCCGTTTTGCTTTTTGATGTGGCCGAGCAACGCCTTGGTAAGACGCTGTTCCTTTTGATCGTCGAACCCGAGTTGAACGGCATTGTAACCGTCCTTGCCGGCCTGGGTTTTGACCTGCAACACGCGGTTGGGACCGGCGAGCACGACCGTGACCGAAGTAACAACACCGCGCGAATCGTAAACGCGCGTGCTGCCGAGTTTCTTTCCTAAAAGTCCGAGTGGCATGGTCGTTCTCCTTAAATCTTGATGGTGATGTCCACGCCCGCCGGGAGATTGAGCTTCTTCAATTCATCCACGGTTTTGGCGGTCGGATCGAGAATGTCAATCAGCCGCTTGTGCGTGCGTTGCTCGAAGGTTTCCTGCGATTTTTTGTCGCAATGCGGCGAGCGTTGGACGGTGAAGCGCTCGATCCGGGTCGGAAGCGGGATGGGCCCGGCGACGCGCGCGCCGGTGCGTTTGACGGTGTCGGCGATTTCACGCGCCGATTGGTCTATGACGCGTTGGTCATAAGCCTTGAGTCGAATGCGAATGCGTTGGGCAGCCATACAAAGAACAATTGTCTGTTTACCGTTTAACCAAATTTCTCCGCCTTCGTTTTGAAAGCGGGGGCGCAATCTACCAGACATCTCCTCCAATGCAATATCTTTTTTTAGGTTTTTTGGTTCAATCCAAACCGTAACACGGATGGCGCGGATTTGGCTGCTTCCCCACCAGTTCAAACCCGTCTGGACAAGGCGGAAGGATGGGAATAATGTCGAAATCGCAAAATGAATTCGGCTACACAAAATCATGGTTAAAACCGAACGAAAGAAACTACAGAAGGACGGGCGCGACCTTCAACTTGTTACCATTTTGGTCTCCGTCCAGCCCGGCGACAATGTCGAGTCGCAGTTTGGATTGATGGTTGACACCCTTTATCAGTGGTACAAGAAGCACGGCGACGCCTGTCGAGAATTCACCGTCCGCTTTTCCGGCTCGAATGACCACCACGAGGCGCTGATGGCTTATCTGGTCTCGCTCATTCAGCAGGAGGAGCCTTTGCGTCCCCTGTTCGCCCAGCTTGGCCAGATGAATGTCATCTACGTTTCACCCAATGGAATCGTCATGAAGGAATCCAAACTAATGATCGGCTAGGCGGATGACACACAGGCGCCTTTCCCGAAAGTTCATCGGTCAAACGCAAAACAGCCGCATATTTGTTCTTGCATCGCCGGGCCGAACGTGGTTCAGCTTTGTTCATTCAGAACACTTGAGCGCCTATGATCGATGCCCGGTCCCAAACCGAAGAGGAACTCTCCCGGCTCCTCGGCCAGCAAAAGCAGATTCTCAAGTCGCTCGAAGACATCAAGGACATCATCGAGTTCCGGACCATTTATCAACGCTGGGACACCCAGTCGTTGAAGATCGTGCAGACCTTGGGTCCGGACAAATATGACGAGTTCGTCAATTATTTTTCATCCAACCCAAACCTGAAGTTGCTGGAAGCCAGCATCCAGGATTACGTCCGGGAGATGGGTGAGGCGAAAGGGCCTTACACCGAAGAACTGCCCTTTGATCCGCATGAACTGGCCCGGCTTCGATTTCTCAACCAGCTTCAGGTCCTGGACGAATTATCATACCGGGTCGAGTCCGTCCTGGCGGATGTCGAAGACCATCTGTTTGCGGAATTGCAGGAAAAGGAACTGGAAGCCGCGAATGCCTTGAAGAAAATCAGCCTGCGGGCGGCCGGGTCCCTGGCCGGCGTGGTGCTCGAACGCCATTTGCAGCGAGTGGCGGCAAATCATTCGGTGACGGTTCCGAAGGAGGAACGAACCATCCGCGACCTGAATGACCCGTTGAAGTTGAGCAAAGCCTATGACTTTGCCACCTGGCGAAAGATTCAGATGCTCGGCGATTTGCGCAACCTGTGTGCGCAGCAAAGGAACGGCACCCCCACGCCAGAACAGGTCGATGATCTCATTGCCGGGGTGAACTCCATAATCAAGTCGGTGTTTTGATCAGGCCCAATATCCCACAACGACGGCAATGTGGGTTTGATAGATACGACCCGCATAGGCACGTCTGCACCGCGTCATGGCTTTGACACGCAAGATTTATTGCCAACGAGAGTTTTGGAATCGACAACAACTTGATTAAAAAATGCGGTTCGGGCCTGTGCTCTCCGAAAGCGTCATTTTCTGTTCATCGGGCATCCTGAAGCTGGACAACGTAGCGCGGCGATTCAAACGCTGCTGGGCAGTTGCCCCCCATATGGGATCAACCCGTTTGATTGTCTGAAAGATTTGTTCACGCGCTTGCCGGCGACCAACATCAGCCAGATCAAAGATTTCACACCGCGAGCTTGGGCCAAAGCCAAAGCGAACGAGCAACCGGTTGCTCAGGCAGCATTAACTTTACTAAAATATATCATCAGAATAATAAAAATACTTGCATCCACTTATTGAGCGGCATATAAGCAAAATCAGCATACCGGAAAGCCAGATGCCCTAAGGCTTGTTTTGGATTAAGCACCTTTCTTTGCCTCCCGGCAAAAAACAATAATCAAGCGCCAGTTTTGAAAGGTGCAATTATGAGTACAAGTCTGCTCAGATTCGGTCGTTACGTTTTAGGAACAATGTGTGGTTTGGGTCAACCTGCTCTGAGCCGCACCTTAAATGCTCACGCAGGCTGTAATCGGAGGATTCCATGAAATTCCAAACTATAAAAGTCCCTATTACTACCGTTGGTTCTCGGTCTGCCAGCCGGCCCCCGCGTATTCGCCGTGCCAGATGCAAAAAGACTACTTCGATCATGTTCCTCAGTTGCGGCATTTTGTTTTCCTTCACCCTGATCCCGCTTGATTCGCGGGCGGCCGATCAGCGGGTGCTGTATGGCCATGTGCCGCCGGCTGTGACAAGACTCGGCCTGCAACCAGTTGGCCGGCTTCCCAGCACCAATCGTCTGCACCTAGCCATCGGATTGCCGCTTCGTAACCAAGAAGCGTTCGCCACCCTGCTCCAGCAAATTTATGACCCCGCGAGTCCCAATTACCGTCATTACCTTACGCCACAGCAGTTCACGGAAAGATTTGGTCCAACAGAGCAGGATTATCAAGCGGTCCTCAATTTCGCCGAAACGAACGGTTTGAAGATGACTGGCTCGTCCGGCAACCGCGTATTGCTTGATGTCTCTGGGAAGGTTTCGGACATTGAAAGAGCCTTCCGCGTCAAGCTGCTCACCTATCAGCATCCCACCGAGGCGCGGCGGTTCTTTGCACCGGATGTTGAGCCGTCGGTGGATACGAATGTGCCAGTCTTGGACATCAGTGGACTGAACAACTATACGCTGCCCCATACAATGCTATACAGGGAATCAAATACGGAAAACGCCAAAATGGTGTCAGCATCAGGTTCCGGGCTTCATGGCAGTTACATGGGCCACGACTTTAGGAACGCTTACGTTCCGGGCGTGGCGCTGGACGGTACTGGTCAAATGGTCGGTCTTGTGGATTATATAAATGGGTATAACCCGGAAGATATCGCTACCTATGCGCAAACAGCCGGGCTGCCCATCCCAAAGCTGCTGAATGTACTGCTGGATAATGCCTCCGGTGTCCCCTCCGGCGACACAAGCGAAGCGTGCTTGGACATTGAAATGGTGATTTCGATGGCAACCAATTTGGACGCAGTAGTAGTGTTTGAGGGGGACATGTGGAATGACATTCTTAATTGTATGGCCACCAGCAACCAGATCAAACAATTTAGCTCTTCCTGGAGTTTCGGTGCTCCCACTTCTGGCAATAATTATTGGACTTACGGTGGTCCTACTTATACGAGCGATCAAATTCTCCAGGTAATGGCAGTCCAGGGCCAGTCATTTTTCATGGCATCAGGAGATGGAGGCGCATGGAATTCTTCATTCATGGATTTTGGTTGGCCGGCTGGGGATCCCTGGGTTACATGCGTCGGCGGAACAACGTTGTCGACGACCTCGCAGCCGCAGGGGGCGTATGTTTCGGAAAGTGTATGGACCGGGGGTTATGAGGCAACTGCGTGGCCCCTAAACGGAGAAGGCTATTGGGCAAGTGGCGGAGGTGTCAGCGCCGTATACCCAATTCCGGTTTGGCAGCAGGGGGTTAATATGTCTACCAATGAAGGTTCAACGACCATGCGCAACATTCCCGATGTCGCGCTCACTGCGAACAATGTTTGGGTCGTTTACGACGGAACAAACGGCATCTTTGGCGGCACCAGTTGTGCCGCACCTTTGTGGGCGGGTTTCACTGCGCTGGTCAATCAGCAGGCAACCAGCATCCCTGGGGGATTGTCGGTTGGCTTCTTGAACCCAGCCATCTATGCCATCGGGCTGGGGCCAAATTACACTTCCTGCTTCCACGATATCCAGACTGGCAACAACAACTGGTATGGAGTGAGTTCGACAGATTATTACGCCACGAGTGGTTATGACCTCTGCACCGGCTGGGGCACTCCCAACGGGAGCAACCTGATAAATGCCCTGGTCGCTATCCTTCCTTCCGTCCCTTCTCCCACGTGCTTCTTCACGACCTACGTCAGCGGCGCGTCAGGACCCTGGAATTGTTCGCTCACGCTAAACGCAAGCTACCAATATGGGACAAATGAGAGTGGCGTTTGGAACACGAACCAGTCTCCCTCGGTGGTTACTGGTTCGTCGGGCCTGGCTTTTATCCCCGGAGCCAAGCTGTTGATTCGCAGTCTTACCCCCGGTCAACCCGGCATCCTGGTCGGCAGCCAGGGTGGTCTCTGGTGCGATGCCAATGGTGTTGTATCATTACCGTGCGGGCCGAGTAGCCCGGGGTGGTACATAGGGACAAACTACTGCCTTGGGGAATTATTGGGAACCTTTGCTGATGCGACCGGGGCGATCATACCAAAACCCTTTGCCATCGGGAACGGTCCGATAGTGGTAACCATTCCACCGGGAGCAATTCAATTGTTATTGGGGGTTAATGATGGTTGGTATAATGACAACGGTGGGGGCGTCGAAGTCTGCATTACTGAAGTGTGCGTGCCCGCGCCGACCAATCTGGTCTTGTGGCTGCCGTTTGACGAAACGAATGGCACCGCCTCAGCGAATCTGGCCTCGCCCACAAACTACGGCACGCAGGTTGGCAATCCCACCCCCGTTTTGGGCGCCCACGTTGCCAACAGCCTCGGTTTCAATGGTGTGAACCAGTCCGTTACCGTGCCGGACTACCCGGACATTGAGATCGGCACAAACGATTTCACCATTGATGCTTGGATCCAGTGCCCAACCAACAGCAGTGGCGTTCACACTATTGTTGATAAGCGTACTTATGGTGGGGGAAAGACCTACTCCGGCTATATTTTCGACCTCTATGACAACACTCTGCTCATCCAATTGGACCCCGGATATTACAACGGCAACAACGAGGACACCTCCACCCTGCCGGCGGATGGCAATTGGCACTTTGTGGCGGTTACCGTGCAGCGCACTTCTACGAACGGAATCCAATTCTATGTTGACGGCCAGCCCACCGGCACGTCTAATCCGACCACTCGCGAGGGCAATCTCTCCAACAACGCGTCAATGCAAGTCGGCGGTTCGACTTTGGCCGGCACCTATTGGCTGGGCGGCCTTGACGAAGTCGAAGTGTTCAACCGCGCTCTGACGCCGGCTGAAATCCAGGCGATTTACAACATCGGTTCCGGTGGCAAATGCAAGTCGTGCTGCACGAACGACGAGTGCATCAGCATCACCTGTACGGACATTGTAATCTATTCCTCCGGCCCGGTGCCGGTGTTTTACCCCCCGCCGACGGTCACGGATCTGTGTTGTGGCACCAATTGGAGCGCGGTGTACAGTCCGACCAACGGCACCTACTATAAATCGGGAACGCCGGGAAGCATAACGAATGTGCAGTGTGTGGTAGCGGACGCTTGCGGCAACAGCAACATCTGCAGCTTTACGGTGGATGTCATATACGTACCAATCAATACGGTCAGCAACCTCGCCATTAACCTGCAAATTACTAACAATCAGATCCACATCAACGTCCCAACAAATTTTTCAATTCCTAGTAATATGAATTTCTTTTTACAACAGTCAACCAACGTGATAGGGCCTTGGTTGATTGCGTCAACAAACCCACCTCCCTATATCATCAGCAACCTGTTGCTGCCGATGCAATTCTTCCGGTTGATAGACACTAACTGGACTATAAACACCAACGGCCCTTAGACTGGGCGTCAAAGCCCCTTTGTAATAAATGACTTTGGTGGAATCGCGTCGGCAATCGTTGACGCGCCGGAAGGCAAGCGTTCAGATATCGGCCTCGAACAATGACTTCAATGCGGGCCATTCCATTGTTTCATTCGGCTGACAACCGGCTTGCCAAGCCCACCGCTGGTCGGACTGACATCATCACAATCACGTCACCATATTTCCGCTTTTCCAATCCTTGGCACGGTGGTAGCAATCAATCTGAAATCGAAAATTCGACGTGGTCCGTCAGCCGGATAAGATAGGCTGCACGGCCACTTTTTTAAATCGAACCCCGGCGGCTTTCACGCTGCCCCCGAATCCTTAGCGATGGTTTTGGCAAAGTTTCTGCCTGACAGATCAACGCCCATCGAGTCGAAATCACATTCACCGATGAAAAACACTGCCAAAAAAACTTCACCCGCATTTTTTAAACTGTGTCTGAAAATCAACGACTTGCAAAGTTCGCTAATGTTTCGGGCGTTGCCCGTTGTTCGTAGTCTTCCAGTGATGGAATTTTCATCAGGGCGCGTTTGGCGTAGGCCCGATGCACCGCCTCTTGCTGTTGTGCCCCAAAGCCTCCTGTGAGAACCGTTCCGTTACCTTGCCGCCACCGACTCGGCAATCCGTGTTAATTTGCGTCCATCCAGTATTGGAATATGGAGATAAAAAAACGGCCTCCTTCGCCGGAGGCTGCTGGTAAAATTGATGGCCGAATCTTTTACGTTCTGGCTGCCGGTTTCTTGGCCGCCGCGTCCAGAATGGTGCTAAGAACGGCTTTCGGCACCTGCTCAAACGTCAGCGGTTCCATGGAATAGGAGGCACGGCCTTTCGAAAGTGATCGGATCGCCGTGGCGTATCCGAACATTTCGGCCAACGGCACCTGCGCGTTGAGAATCGTCTGACCCTGCTTGGCCTCGATGTTGACGATGTGGCCGCGACGACGGCTGATGTCGCCGAGCAAATCGCCCTGATATTCGTCGGGCGTGGTGACTTCGACCTTCATGATCGGTTCGAGCAAAATCGGATTCGCCTTTTTGAAGGCGTCCTTGAGCGCGAAAATGCCGGCCATCTTGAACGCCAGTTCGTTTGAGTCCACCTCGTGGAACGTGCCATCCGTAACCTGCACCTTGATGTCAATGACCTGGTAGCCGGCATAGACACCGCCCTTGATGGCTTCTTCAATTCCGTCAATGACCGCCGGGATGTATTCCTTGGGAATCGCGCCGCCGACGATTTTATTTTCAACCTCGACGCCCTTGCCTTTCTCGTTCGGCTGAATCTCGACACAGGCGTGGCCGTATTGGCCGCGACCGCCGGACTGGCGGATGAATTTGCCTTCGCCTTCGGCGGCCTTGGTGATGGTTTCCCGATAAGCAATCTGCGGCGCCCCGGTGTTGGCGTCCACCTTGAATTCGCGCTTGAGCCGGTCACAGATGATTTCCAGGTGCAACTCGCCCATGCCCGCGATGATGAGCTGGCCGGTTTCCTCGTTGTGAAAACAGCGAAACGTTGGGTCTTCCTCCGCCAATCGCTGCAGCCCTTCGGACATCTTGTCACGGTCGGCGCGCGTCTTCGGCTCGACGGCCATGCTGATGACGGGCTCGGGAAATGTCGGCGGTTCGAGCGTCACGTCATAATCCTCGTCGCACAACGTGTCCCCGGTGGTGATGTTCCGCAGGCCGACGAGCGCGGCGATGTCACCGGCAAAAACCTGGGCGATGTCCTTGCGTTCGCTGCCTTGAATAATCATCAGTCGGCTGACGCGATCGCGTTTGCGCGTGCGCGGATTGTAAATCGTGTCGCCCTTTTTGAGCGTGCCGGAATAAACGCGGAAGAACACAAGTTTGCCCGCGTAAACGTCAGTCCACAGCTTGAACGCCAGCGAACAAAATTTATTGCTGTCGCTGGTCTCGACGTGAACGGGGTTCTCCATGCTCAGCTCGGTCCCTTCGGCGCCGGGAACATCCATCGGACTCGGCAGATAATCCACGACCGCGTCCACCAACGGCTGCACGCCCTTCTTTTTGAAGGCCGTGCCGCACAACACGGGAACCAGCTCAATCTTGCAGGTCAGCCGGCGAATCGCGGCCTTGAGCACGGGCACCGTGATGGGCTTGCCCT
>JBEKSU010000131.1:0-10462 GCA_049516755.1 Verrucomicrobiota bacterium
CGGCAAATGAATTATACATGAATTCACTGAGCTTGCCGGATAGCCGCCTGTTTCTGGACTGGCAAGGCTCCAGCCCCACCTCGCTTTATGTCGGCAATGCCGAAGGTCAATTCTCCTCTGAAAACTATGCCGGCTCGCCAGGAATCCGCAGCCTCAATAGTGGGGGCGGTTCGCCGGGGCCGGTCCCCGAACCTTCCACGCTGACGTTGTCGGCCGTGGCCGGGCTTGGCCTGATCCTGCTCCGTCGCCGCGAATTAACCCGCCGTTGATCTGAAACCACAACAAAGCACATAAATAACCATGAAAACAAACCTTCTCAAACTCGTCTGTGGCCTTGCCCTGTTCGGCGTGGCGGCAGCGGCCCCAGCGCAATCTATTTTGCAGGATGTATTCGCCAACAACGGATTTACCGATCCCATCGCCTCGCCGTATATCGGGAGCATGACCCTGACTTACGACGGCGCTGCCCTGGCTCCGAATACAACCTATATGCTGGCGGACATTCCCAACTACCAGTTTGACATCAGCCTCACTGGCTCCGACAACAACACGTACACCTTCAACAATGCCAGCTTGCTTGCCGGATCCGATGTATCCACCATTGAAATCATCGTCCTGTCATCCGGCGGCTTTTTATTTTCCAACAGCGCCGACATGCCAGTCAATACCCATGGCGGCAGCGCGGATTTTCTCAATGGTGACGGTTCTTTCCTGACCACCGCGCCGCCCGGTTTCCTGACTGGCGATCCCGCCGCGTTGGCCGGCGGATATTCATTTTACGTGCTCGGTTATAATGAAACCTCCGTTGCCATGGGAGACTACGGTGCCGGCATCGCCCCGGTCCCCGAACCATCCACACTGGCGTTGTCCGCCGTGGCCGGGCTGGGCCTGCTCCGGTTCCGTCGCCGCAAGTAACCTCACCGTTAATTTGAACCCGCACAGACCAAACAAATGAAACCGAAAATCCTTAAACTTGCCGGCGGCCTTGCACTGCAGGGCAGGAAATCAAACCCCGGTTTATTGAAAATCCTCGCTGCGGTGGTTTTGGCCTCGCTTCTGATGCCCCAAGCATCCGGGGCTCAGTCATTAGGTCCAGACGGGCTCTATTACCAGTGTTTCGTGTTTACCGGCGACAATCAGACATGGGCAGGCGCCTATGCCGAGGCTCTGACACAAACGTTGGATGTGGACGGCGTAACAGAATATGGCTATCTGGCCCCTGTCGCCACTTCAGATGTGTCTGACTTTGTGAATACCTTGATTCAGGACACTCCATATTGGGGGTCTTGGGCCATCGCCTGGAATGGCAACTACGTCAACAATGGAATTGTTTATGCAGGGGCTCAAGGAGAGATTACTGACACTTCCTGGATGAATTGGTCTGGTGGTTCAACTCCGGCGATTACAGTCGGGCAACCCGGCGACTACGGCGTCACAACAACCGGAGACGGTTACGGCTATGCTTGGCAAACAAGAGATCCATCATTCGATGGCATTGGCGGATATGTTGTTGCGTTTTCCACTACACCTATTCCCGAACCATCCACACCGGCGTTGGCCGGCTTGAGCGGGCTGGGACTGCTCCGGTTCCGTCGCCGGCAATAGTTGGCAGCCCTTACTTCAGCCGCCGCGGGCACCGTGGCGGCCGTTTTGTTTTCAGCCCCGACAGACAACCACAAGGATTGGCCCTTTCACGGATTGTCTTCTCATCCGGGAGAGAAAGGGCTTGCAAACCTGTGGCAACGGAAGAAAATCATTAGAATTGCTCACTTGGATCGCGAGCAAGAAGCGGTACTTAAATCAGAGCAATACTCAGAGCAATACGAACCCTTTTATGAACATCAACACCATCCCTTCACTCACACCAGCCTTGGTGACGCTGGCGGTCGGCTTATCCCTCAGTCAACCGGCCCGGGCGGAAGGCTGGGCCAACACCGGCTCACTCAACATCGCGCGCGAGAATCACACGGCCACGTTGCTGCCCAATGGCAAGGTCCTGGTCACGGGAGGAGCCAATAACAACAGCGGCGCGTACGTCTTTCCAACGAGTACCGAGTTGTACGACCCGGCCAGCGGAACCTGGACCACGACTGGCTCGCTCAACACTCCGCGCATTTCTCATACGGCAACGTGCCTGCCCAATGGCAAAATTCTCGCCGCGGGCGGACAATATTGGAATGGCAGCGCTTGGATTTGTTTATCCAGCACCGAGTTGTACAATCCAGTCAGCGGGACCTGGACTCCGACTGGCTCGCTGAACGCTGCGCGCTACTGCCACACGTCAACGTTGCTGCCCAATGGCAAGGTTCTCGTCGCAGCGGGCTGGAACGGCCCCGACAACAATCCGACAAACGGCGCCGAGATCTACGACCCGGCCAGCGGAATCTGGACCCCGACAAGCCCGCTCAACACCGCACGCTATTGTCACACGGCGACGTTGCTGCCCAATGGCAAAGTGCTGGTCGCCGGGGGCACCGGGGACTGGGACACCGGCTACAGCGCCTTGGCCAGCGCTGAACTGTATAATCCGACCAACGGAACCTGGACGGCCACCGGCTCGCTCAACACTGAACGCCAGTATCACACGGCAACATTGCTGCCCAACGGCCAGGTCCTGGTCGTGGGTGGAATGGACAACAACGGCGACATCCTGGCCAGCGCTGAACTGTATGACCCGGCCAGCGGCACCTGGAGCACGACTGGTTCGCTGTCCACCGAACGCCAGCAACACACTGCAACCTTGCTGCCCAATGGACAGGTCCTCGTCACGGGCGGCGTGGACTCCAGCGGCTATCCCTCAGGCAGCGCCGAACTTTACGATCCGACCAGCGGCACTTGGAGTTTTGCCGATTCACTTGTCAACATTGGACTCTCCTCTCACACGGCGACGTTGCTGGCGAACGGCAAGGTTCTGGTTGCCGGAGGCTATAGCGGCAGTGTTTCCGCCGGCGCCTTTCTTTATGATTGGCCCAGCGGGTCGTGGACCACGACCGGCTCACTCAACGCCGCGCGCGATCAGCATACGGCCACGTTGCTGCCCAATGGCAAGGTCCTTGCCGTGGGCGGCGCCAGCGGTCCGCTGTCCAGCACGGAGTTGTATAATCCGACCAATGGAATGTGGACCACGACCGGCGCACTGAACACCAAACGCCAATGGCACACGGCGACGCTGCTGACCAACAGCATGATCCTCGTCGCAGGGGGCTGGAACAGCACCGGCCACCTGGCCAGCGCGGAGTTGTATAATCCGGCCAACGGAACCTGGACAGCCACCGGCTCGCTGAACACGGCGCGCCGTTCTCACACCGCGACGCTGCTGGCCAATGGCATGGTCCTCGTCACGGGAGGCACCAACACGAGCGGATATCTGGCCAGCGCCGAGCTGTATAATCCGGGCAACGGAACCTGGACGGCCACCGGTCCGCTGCACACCGCGCGCGAATATCACACGGCAACCTTGCTGCCCAACTCCAAGGTCCTGGTCACCGGAGGCTGGAATGGCGGTGCTGTGGCCGGCGCCGAGCTGTATGATCCGGCCAGCGGGACCTGGACAACCACCGGTTCGCTGAACACCGCGCGCGAATATCACACGGCGACGCTGCTGCCCAACGGCCAGGTTCTGGTCGCCGGCGGATATAACGGCAGTTATCTGGCCAGCGCCGAATTCTACAATCCGGCCAGTGGGACATGGACCACGACCGGCGCCCTGAACACCACGCGCGAGTTTCACACGGCAACGCTGCTGGCCAACGGCAAAGTTTTGGTCGCGGGAGGATACAACGGCAGTTATCTGGCCAGCGCGGAGCTGTACGATCCGGCCACCGGAACTTGGGAAGCAACCGGCTCACTCAATACCCAGCGCGATTTGCACACGGCAACCTTGCTGCCGAACGGCAAGGTCCTGGTCGCGGGCGGGTATAACGGTGGCTATCTGGCCGGCGCGGAGCTGTACGATGTCGGGCTGGAGTTCACCAGTGCGTGGCAGCCGCAGATTGCCACCTTCACCTCGCCGCTCGCCGACAACGGTTGCCTGACCCTCACCGGCTCACGGTTCCGGGGAGTATCCGAAGGCTCCGCCGACAACGGCTCCCAGGATTCGGCGACAGATTATCCGGTGGTGCAATTGCGTCGTCTGGACAACGAGCAGACCGTGTTCCTGCTCTCGACGAATTGGCAAACCAATTCGTTCACGTCCGCACCAATCAGCGGGTTGCCCGCCGGCTGGACCATGGCAACGATGTTTGTCAACGGCATTCCCGGTCAGTCCAGTCTGCTGCTGATCGTCGCGGCGGGCGCGTCGCCAATCCCGATCATCCTGACCAACACGGTCAGGCTGTCCAGCGGCGCCTGCCGGTTCAGCTTTACCAACACGACGGGCCTGGGCTTTACGGTTTTGGCGGCAACGAATGTGGCGTTGCCCCTGAACAACTGGATGGTGCTGGGGAGCGCGACGGAGATTTCGCCCGGCCAGTTCCAATTCACCGATTTGCAGGCCACCAACATCCCGCGCCGCTTCTACCGTGTGAGCTCGCCGTAGAACCAGGCGAATAACCACGAAGGCACCAATTCGCCAGAATAAAAAGGGTTTACCCTTTGTGTTCTTCGTGACTTTGTGGTGAAAAAGGCCGTTAGCGAATAATGCAAGCCGTGAAACTGCTTTCCGCCAGTCAAGTCGAAGAAACCGCGCGTTCGAAGAAAAAGGCCCGAGCCAATTTACGGGTGGCGTGGCGGATTCGGGCACCAGAATACTACAAAACTAGGAACCGACCCGTTTACGATTAAGCAATCCTTGAAGCGCTGAGAGCAACTTATCAGACACCCGGAATCAGACATGCCCGGTCAGGCGGCTGCACGGGTCCGCATCGGCGGGATGCCCCTACTATTATTGGTTCATGGTAGGGCGGCGTTACCGTGCCGCCGGTTCTGCTTAAACTCTCAACATTCAACCCTCAACCAATTATACTAAGGGTTACACCCCATAGCGCCGGCACGTAGCCCGGATTACTCTCACCCCATGAATGACAAAAAACATTTCTTCAAAACCAACAAGGTTGGATTCGTGCTGGGTGCCGTGCTTCTGGCGGCGCTGACCGGATGTGTGGTTAACGCTGATGCGCAGGGCATCGGGATAACGGTGCAAGCTCCCGTGGTGGTCGTGGCACCTCCCGTGGCGGTGGCGCCGGCAGTCGTGGTACAAGACGACTATGTTTATTACCCCAACTATGGCATCTATTACAACAGCCATCGGCACCAATACGCTTATTTGGAAGGCGGCGCGTGGGTCTTTGCGCCGGTACCGCAGGGTGTCTCGGTTGAAGTGCTGCTGGCGTCACCGTCAGTGAGGATGGATTGGCACGACTCCCCAGAGCACCATCACGCAGAGATGGTCCAGAAATATCCAAAAAATTGGAAGTCTTCCGATGAGCATCAAGACCAGAAGGAACATTCGAAGGATGCTGCGCCGGATCACGACAAAAAATAGCCAGTCTTGACCTGGTAGGAACGCACTGCTCACCGCGGCGAAGTCTATGGCGCAGCCGGGCCGGGGCGTCCGTTTTTGATTCGATGCCTGCTCGCGATTTATCGGACTTCGGGGCTCAACCATCAACTTTTCAGCCATAGATTGACACAGATGAACATAGATTTTTAACCGCAAATGTGGGGCGAGGCTCTGACGAGCCGTTTTAACTCCCTGTCGTGGCGTAGTGAAACGAAGACGGATCAACCATTGTTCGGCTACCAAGCAAGCTGAAGAAACCGCGCGTTCGAAGTAAAATGCCCGAGTCAATTGATGGGTGGCGGGGACTGGGGCTCCGGTTGGATGTCCGTCGAGCCGTTCATGCTTCCTGCGATCAACTTTATTACAGCTGGTACAACAAAGGCTACTCCTCAGTCCCCTGCGTAAGTTCGAGCCCCTCACGATACCTCTGTTAGCTCACTGGTTGGAGTAACGGTTAGTTTGTGCTTGTCATAGATGCGGCCTGGCGGAGTTGCCACCGTCGTAAGAGTATCCCCACAGAGTTTGGCAAGTGGTGAGCTATTAGAAACAGTTAGATTAGTGACAAAACGGCTTAAATAGTGTGCCAAATGGCACAGTCTGATGGCACACTGGCGTAGTTGTTATCGATTCAATTTTGGTACGGATTATTGACGGGGGTCTCCTGAAAGGTTCTGACTGCGCCCTCCTGGCTCCTGAATTCTGGTTTCTGGATTCAGTCTTTGTTCACTTCACCGGCTCAATTTCTCCGGGCTTCCAGGTCTTGTCGAACCACGGCTCAAGCGCACCGTTGATGCGGAAGATGGTGTTCCAGCCTTTGCCGGGAACGGTTTGTAACCAGTTGGTTTCATGCCCCGCCGGCGCCGCCGGGCCGAACCAGATGTCCACCGACGTGTCGGGGTTGATGACAATGCCTTTCCGCTGGCTGCTGATGACCGGGAACGGCTGGTCGGTCTGAAGTTCCGAGCGCGTCTGGTTGTCATACACGATGAGCGACCAGGTATTTTTCGCCGGGATGTGGGGCGGCAGATGCAGCTGGTAGTTCTTGCCGCCGTCCAGCGGCTTGCCTTCGGAATCCGTGAAGGCCAGGGCGTATTGCGAGCCGAAGCCGACAATCCGGGAGGCCATCGCCGGGGTGATGCCCGTGGCGTAGTAGAAATAGAACGTGCGCGCATCCAGATTCAGCACGCCGGTGGAGTCCAGAAATTTGTAGCTGCCGCCGATGAACCCTTCCCGCCACGCGCTGTTCGGATAAATCTCCGCTTCCTGCATCCGGGTCCGGAACAGGATGGCCCGCGCGGTGGCGTTGCCCACGGCCGCGGCTTCGGTGAGGATTTTTCGCATGCGCGCGTCGGGCGCGAACGCCTTGCCCTTCTCGATGCCGATGGAGGCGAGCAGGCCCAGCGTCAACGGGTCGAGCGCGTCATTCGGCTCCTCCTGCACCACGCCGTTCACCTGTTCGAAGAAGGTGAAATCGTTCGCGGGCACGGTGTTGAAGGACTTGCCGGAGACATCGATGAATTTCATCGGCGGCGGATTTTTGGCCTGCGCGAGCAGATAGACCTTCGCGAATTTCTTCGAGGCCTCGACCGCGGGTTTGGGATTGCCATTGACCGCGGCGCAGCACCAGAAGAAACCGTTGCCGTAGGTCTTCGAGCGCATGACATAGTAACCCGCCGGCACCTCGCCGGTGTAGCCGGGTGGCAGCAGCAGGAATTTGCCGCCCTTGCCCCGGTCCGGACCGGCAAAGCCCAGGTCGCCGACATAGTTGAACCAGAAATCGTCGATGATGCCGACAATATCGGGCGGCATCTCGATGACCAGCGGGCCGTCCTTCAAGTCCAGCCACATGAGATTATAGATGGACTCGGTGCTCGGCGTGAGGAACAACAATTTCGAGTCCATGAAGGTTTCCGTGATGAGCACGGTCTGGTTGTTGGTCGCGCCCCGGCTGCGATAACCCTCGCGGACGGCATAGAGCGATGCGCCCTGGATGGTGTTGAGAAACGCCTGCACGCCGCGCTGGAAATCGAGGTTGTCATAGAGCTTCGCGACCGTGGCGTCGTCGGGAAAACCGTCGGTGAAATGCAACGTGCCGAGCCGCGACTCGACCGTGTCCGGCGTGGTGATGGCCGGCGGAATGTCCGTGGTCATCTTCACCCTCGGCGCAGTCTGCGCCGGGGCGGTCAGCGAGGCCAGCGCGACGAGCGCGGCGAAGGCGGGTATGCAGATGGTTTTCATGATTATTTTTTCCGTTTTCCAGTTCGGTCTGCGCGCTTTCGTCAAAGGCTGTTCAAGCTCACCGTCTCCGCTCGCTGCGGATACGGTAGAGCCGCTCGGTGAAACCACCTTCCTCCATAAACGCTTTTCCCAAGCTGGAGATTTGCCGGTCCAGCAGGCTGCACGTTACCGCAATGAGCGCAAGCACTCCATTGGCCGAGATTTCCGCGTAGGTGGACTTGCTGGACGCTGTGGACTGGATGGACTTTTGCCCCGACTTGACCTGTCCACACAGTCCATTCCGTCCATTTTGTCCATTGCGCACATCCCGCACCCATTGTGCCACGGCATCCGTGGTGGCACATCGCCGCGCCATGAGTTCCGCCCGGCGCGCGTCCTCGCGCGCCCACTCCACCAGCCCGCGCTGCCGCAAATAATCCTCATAATCAAGCCGCAACTCCCCCAGGCTGGCCCGCGCCACATTCGTCAGCTTGAGTTCGGTTTTCTTGGACGTGCCGCTGGCCTGGCTGCCCTCGGCGATGTTCTGCACGCCCGAACGCGCGGCCTGCACCATCTGGTCGTGGGTGCGGCTGCGCTTTTCCAGATAGCGGTCGCAAAACCGCACCGTCACATCATAAACCAGTTGCACCACCTGAAAGCTTTTCAACTTCCGGCAGCCGCCATGCAGCGGAATCAAACCTACGCCGGACGTTTTACCCATTGCGAACCCGGAAGTCATGGTGGAGGCGAGTGTGCGTCGGCGGGTGACGGGGGGCAAGTGACAAGTGATACGAAGACGGGGAAACACCGAACACTCAACGCCCAACATCGAATAAAATCGAATATCAGAAAAGGAAGGCCAGATTGTTTGTCACAGGTTCGGCCTTTTTTGGCACTTATACGATGATATGATTACCACCGAAATGGTGCCGACCCTGGAACATAACGACGCGGAGCTGGTGGCGCAGAGTTTGCGCGGCAGCCGCGATGCCTTTGGCCAGATTGTGACGCGCTATCAGACGCTGATCTGCTCGCTCGCTTACAGCGCCACGGGCAGCCTGACCCAAAGCGAGGATTTGTCGCAGGAAACGTTTGTCACCGCCTGGAAACAACTGGCCGAATTGCGCGAGCCTGGAAAACTGCGCGCCTGGCTGTGCGGCATAGCCAGAAATCTGACCCGCCGGACGATGCGCGGACAGGAACGCGAACCGTCGCACGCGGCGGAGCCGTTGGACATCGCGCAGGAATCGGCCGCGCCCGAACCGCACCCGCTGGACCAGACCATCAGCCGGGAGGAGGAAGCCATCCTTTGGCGTTCGCTGGAACGCATCCCGGAAACCTATCGCGAACCGCTCATCCTGTTTTACCGCGAACACGAGTCCGTGGAACGGGTGGCTCAGGTGTTGGATTTGTCCGAGGACGCCGTCCGGCAACGGCTCGCGCGCGGGCGCAAGTTGATGCATGAAAAAGTCGTGGCGTTCGTGGAGGGCGCATTGCGCCAGACCGCGCCGGGACAGTCGTTTGCGGGAACGGTGCTCGCGGCGCTGCCGCTCAGCGCCGGTGGGTTGGCACCGGCGGGCATTGGGGCGCCAAAAGGAAGTGCGGCGGCCAAGGGCGGCGGCTTGCTGTTTTTGCTGAGTCTGCCGTTTATCGGAGTGTTTATTACAATGCTGGGGGCGGTGGTGACCGTGCAAGCCACCGAGTCGCCGGCAGCACGCCGCCGCGGGTATTGGGGATTGATCAAATTGTTGCTGCTCGTGGGCGCAGTGGTGATGGTGGAAAATCTGGCGTTCGTTCTAAGGCATCATTGGCAGTGGAGTGCCGGAACCTTCGCCCTGGTGCGGGTTGGCTATTGGTGGTTCTTTGCCTTGATCCTCGCCACGATGCACGCCACCGGCATCCGGAGGCAACTGGAGTCCAGCCAGGGAACGAACAGCCAGGCAATGTCTCCGGCCCGCAAACGGATCAACGTGCTGGCGTTTTGTGGAATGGCGGTCGGGAGCTTCTTGTGGCTGTTTGGCCTGGCGTGGCACATGGGAGACCGGATCTCGGCGGGATTGTTGTCGCGACTGTCGTGCTGATGCTGGCTTGGATTTTAGGATCGCATTTGTGGAAAACAAATCGGGCGCCGAAATTGCGGATGGACTGGGTGTTTTTAGGTTTGTGGTGGGGAGTGACCCTCCTGCTGCTGAACTGGCGGTTGGATGGATGGATGGCCACCGCCCGCGGCACGGACCTGGCCGATGCGCATAGCGTCCTGCCGATGTGGATTGTCCACGCGGGCACGGTGCTGCTGCTGCTCTGGGCCGGGTGGTTGATGGCACCGCGTAAAGCTGCGCCACGCGGTTAGAACGTCGCAGGGAAGGCGAAACTGATGTAGCAGGGAAACATCGAACTCCCAACATCCGATCCGCGTCTCGCGTTTGTCGTTCCGGCTTTCATCAGCTTCTATTCAGCGTTCGATGCCTGCTCGCGATCTTTCGGAGTTGGATGTTCGATGTTCGATGTTGAATCTGCTTTCTTCTCCAACGGATGCTCGTGCTTCTGCCATTCTTCCGAGACATGACCATCCCAGCATGCCGGGTTCAGCGGATACACGTCGGGATCGAAGATGACGTGATAGAAATGCCAGACCACAATCGCCAGGCAGGCGAGCACGGCTTCGTAGTAATGAATAGTCAGCGCCACCTCCACGACCCAGCGCGGCAGGAGCCAGGTCACGTCAATCTTGAACCAGATCATCAA
>JBEKSU010000132.1:0-10361 GCA_049516755.1 Verrucomicrobiota bacterium
CGTCGAGATGAACGACGAGGGGCTTTACGGCTACGGCCAGCTCGGCGCGTTGCTGCGCGCGCGTTATTGCGATCCGAAAATCCACGGCATCAACAAGACCGACGGCCTGACGTGGAAGGTGAAGGAAATCCTCGATCGCGCCAAAACCACCGTGGCCGCCGGTTTGCGGAAGCTGTGAATTTGAACCGTTGCCGCGCCAAAACGTCTAATTATTAACATGAGCGAAACTTTGATAGAAACGCCCGTCCGCGCCGGCAGTGTTGCCGCGGTCGCCACGCCGGCGCCGCCCGCGGCGGAAGAGCGCAAGAGCCTGACGAAAAAGGAAATCGCCGCCGACCACCCGACGTGGTGCCCCGGCTGCGGTGATTTTTCCGTGCTCGCGCTGTATTTCAAGCTGATTGAGAAACGGAAGATGTGGCATGAGAAAATCACGACCATCGCCGGCATCGGCTGCTCCAGCCGGTTTCCGTATTTTGTGCAGGCGCACGGGGCGCATTACATTCACGGCCGCGCGCTGCCGTTCGCCAGCGGCATTTCGCTGTCGCGGCCGGATTTGCATGTGTTTGTTTTCGGCGGCGACGGCGACGCCTTTTCCATCGGCGGCAACCATTTCACGCACACGGCGCGCAAAAACGTGAAGCTCACCTATGTCGTCATGGACAACTGGGTTTATGGCCTGACCAAAAAGCAGACTTCGCCCACGTCGCCGCTCGGTTTCAAGAGCAAGACCGACCCGTGGGGCGCGGTGGATTATCCCATCAATCCGATGAAACAGGCCATCGCCGCCGGGGCCACGTTTATTGCGCGCACCACGTCCTCGAACCCCAACCACGTGCTGGCGATGATGGACGCCGCGATGGACCACGACGGGTTCAGCTTCATCGAATGTCTGAGCGAATGCGTGGAATTTTACGAAGGCGCGTTTGACGCCGCCAATCCCCGCAAAGGTGGCCTGTTCAAGGAAATTCCGAAGGACCACGACGCGACTGACGAAGCGGCCGCTTACCAGCTCGCCGGCGCGGATTTCCCGGGCTATTTCGGCATTTTCTACAATATCAACAAGCCCACCAAAAACGCGAAGGAAGCCGAGATCAATCGCGGCCTGATGGAGAAGGTCAAAGGCTTGAAAGACTGGCAGATTCTCCAGAAGTCCTTCGACCGGATAAAATAGCCTCATTTACGATGTACGATTGGCGATTGACGCGATCACTGTTGCCTTGCGCGTAAATCACAAATCGTAAATCGTAAATCCCGATGCCGATTTACGAATTCGCCTGTCCAAAATGCCGGAGGATTTTCAGCTTCCTGTCGAAGCGCTTGGATCCCGACCGCCTCCCCGTCTGCCCCAAATGCGGCAACAAAAAATTGTCCAAGCAAGTCAGCCAGTTCGCCATGAGCAAGGGCTTGAAGGAACCGGCGGCGAAGACCGGTTTGGACGCGGCAGGCGGACCGCCAATGCCTGATTTCGACGACCCGCGCGTTGAGCGAGCCATGATGGAAATGGAACGCGACATGGAGCATCTGGACGAAAACAACCCACGGCACATGGCGCAAATGATGAGAAAAATGAAGGACCTCATGCCGCCCGGCTCGGTGCCGAAGGAGCTGGATGTTGCCATCAAACGTCTCGAGGCCGGCGAAGACCCGGAAAAAATCGAGGCCGACATGGGCGGCCCGGAAGACGGCGCTGGTGGCAGCGGATACACGCACGATAGCGGATTGTATGAATATTAAGCGACAATGGCTCTTGAGCTTCGTGCAGATTGTTTTGATATTGCTGGGCGGTGCGATGTTCTTGTTATCTTCAGGAACGATACCGAGGAATTTAGGTTGGTCATTCCCTTGGTATTTCAGCGTAGTTTTGTTTTGTGGCGTCATCGTTTGCTTTTATTTCGCAACCAAGTCGAGCGGCGAAGCCGAAAAACAGCGCGCTCTTGCCCACATGGTTTGCCGGCCGGCGTTGGATGAAGCAGAATTCGGCAAACGCTATTTTCCGCCGGATCGTGCTGAAATAGCTGCCAAACTTCGGGAAATATTTTCCCGGCACATCATCGTTGATCTTTCACAGCTCCAACCCAACGATCGGTTCGTTGAAGATTTGCGAATGGATGCGCTCGATTCCATGTCCACGGTTGAGTTTGTCATCGAAGTCGAAAAGGAATTCGGAATCAAAATTCCGGACGCGGCAGCAGAAAAAATGACCACGTTTCAAAGTGCCGTCGATTACGTTGCCGAAGCCATAAAATCCAAAGCAATTTAAGACCATGGCCCACATCCACGAAAAAATTGATTTCACCGTCGCCATTTTTGTCGTTCACAACGGCAAAATTTTGCTCATCCACCATCGCCAGCTCGACAAATGGCTGCCGCTGGGCGGACACATCGAACTGGACGAGAATCCGGAGCAGGCTGCGTTGCGCGAGGCGAAGGAAGAGAGCGGCCTCGACGTGGAATTGCTGGGCGAACGCCCGCCCACGACCGGTCCCGGCACCCGCGCGCTCATCGCGCCACGTTTTTTGGACATCCATCGCATCAACCCCACGCACGAACACATCGGCATGATTTACTGGGCGCGGCCAAAGTTGGCGGCACAGGTTTCCAGCGTGTGTGCTTCCAAAACTCACAGACCGAAGGTCTGTGCCACACTGGCCGCCGCGGAGCATCATGACATCCGCTGGTGTTCCGCCGCGGATTTGGACAAACTGCAGCCGTCGATGTCGGATGCGGTCAAATGGTATTGCCGCGCCGCCATCCGGGAGATTTCAAGCCGGTTATGATTACCCGAGGAAGCCGTCCGTTTAAGGCCGTTTGTTTCACGATTGAAGGCATCAGTTCCTTCTTCGTGTGCATTTACTCGTACTACCTTTACTTTCTCATGCGGGACCGGTTCGGCTTCAGCGGCAAGGACAACCTCGCCTTCGCCGCGTTGAATGGCCTCATCTATACAATCGCCGCGTTGCAAGGCGGCCGGTTCGGGCAACGGCGCGGCTATTTCAACGCGTTCAAGGTTGGGTTTGGCCTGCTGATTCTGGCGATGGCCATCGGCTCGCAATCCAGTTCTGCGCTTGGTCTCGTGCTGGCCACCGCGTTGTTCAACGTCGGCATGTGTTTCGTCTGGCCGACCATCGAAGCGCTGGTGAGCGAAGGCGAGGACGCCGTCGGCCTGCCGCGCATGGTCGGCACTTACAACGTCGTCTGGGCCGCAACGAATGCACTCGCCCTTTTCGGCGGCGGCACGTTGGTGGAAAAATTCGGATTCAAAACCATTTTCTATCTGCCCGGCGCGGCCTTCATCGCCTTGCTGGTGCTGGTTTTCTGGCTGCAAAAACATGCCGACGCCGCCCGTGACGCCGGACATGAACCCGTGTTCATGCCCATCCCCGACCCGCACCGGCCGTCGCCGGCCAAAACCCGGGCGTTCCTCCGGATGGCGTGGCTGGCGAACCCGGTTGCCTACATCGCCGTCAACACGTTCATCCCCATGTTGCCCACGCTGGCAGCCCAGTTTCAACTGACTCCGATGTTCGCCGGATTTGCCTGCTCGTTGTGGGGTTTCGCGCGGCTCGGCACCTTCATCGCGTTGTGGGTCTGGACGGACTGGCATTACCGGTTCCGCTGGCTGGTGACGGCGTTCGTCCTGCTCATCGGCTCGTTCGCCACCATCCTGATTGTGCCCAGCCTCATCGCGGTGCTGGCGGCGCAAATCTTTTTCGGCATCGCCATCGGCCTGATTTACTACTCGTCGCTGTTCTACTCGATGGACGCGAGCGAGGCCAAGGGCGAACACGGCGGCATCCACGAGGCCGCCATCGGTGTGGGCAACTGCATCGGCCCGGCGGTGGGCGCGGCGTCGCTGCAATGGATGCCGCAATACGCCAGCAGCGGCGGAATTGCCGTCAGCGGGCTGCTGCTCCTCGGATTGGGCGCGCTGGTGACGATTTGGAAGACCGCCCGGTGAAGTCGGGAAACAAAACATTCAACATTCAACTCCCAACGTCGAAGTGGGCTCCAGATGGCAATTTCATTGGATGTTCGATGTTGAATGTTGAATGTTCGATGTTCTTTTCCCTCAACTTTTCCCCCTCGTCTCTTTGTCCCTTGGCTGTTAAGCTTTCCCCATGTCCGCCGAACAACAACCGCAACCTGACCCGCAGCGCAAGACGCTCGACGACCGTGCGAAGATGTCCGAGCTGGAGCGCATCCGGCACTCGTGCGCGCACGTGATGGCCACCGCCATCCTCCGCCTCTGGCCCGACGCCCAGTTCGCCTACGGCCCGCCCGTCGAAAATGGCTTTTATTACGACGTCGAACTTTCCCACCGCATCTCGCCCGAGGACTTCGCGGCCATCGAGGCCGAGATGAAAAAGGAGATCAAGGCCAACAACACCTTCGAGAAAATTGTCGTCACACGCGAACAGGCGGTGAAGGACGCCCAAAGTGGCCGGCTCGGCGGACTGGCCGAGCGTCCGGCCCCGTCCAAGTTCAAACTGGATTTACTCAACCAGATTCCGGAGGGCGAGGCGATTTCCTATTTCAAGAACGGAGATTTCCTCGATTTGTGCGCCGGGCCGCACGTGATGCGCACCGGCAACATCGGCGCGTACAAGCTCACCACGGTGGCCAGCGCGTATTACAAGGGCGACGAGAAAAACCCGCAACTCCAGCGCATCTACGGCACCGCATTCAAGAACAGGACCGCGCTCGACGAATATTTCAAGATGCTCGAGGAGGCCAAGCGCCGCGACCACCGCAAGATCGGCCAGGAGATGGGGCTGTTCTCCATTGACCCCGAATATACCGGGCCGGGCATGCCGCTATGGCTGCCGAAAGGTACGGCGATTGTCGAGGAACTGGAAAAGCTGGCCAAGGAAACCGAATTCGCCGCCGGTTACGTGCGCGTCAAGACGCCGCATCTGGCCAAGGAGAAGATGTATAAGACTTCCGGCCATCTGCCGTATTACGCGGAGTCAATGTTTCCGCCAATGCATATGTTGGAAGAATCTGACAAGGCTAGGTTCACTTTGCTTGGTCAGGAGGCGCTGGACATTGCGACAAAACTAAAAAGTGCTTACGCCAATTCTTCGCCTGAAAAAATTATTGAGGCGGTTAAAGACGACAAGCGAAGCGACGACCCAGAAATACGCAAACTTCAAGATAGACTGGCGAAAATTCCGATGGAGCGCGAAGACATTGGCGAGCGCTACTACCTCAAAGCCATGAACTGCCCGCATCATCACCGCATTTTTGCGGCGGAGCCGCGCAGTTACCGTGATTTGCCGTTACGCCTCGCTGAATACGGCACCTGCTATCGCTACGAGCAATCGGGTGAACTGTTCGGCCTCATGCGCGTGCGGTCGCTCAACATGAACGACGCGCACATTTATTGCACCGAGGACCAGTTCGCGCAGGAGTTCAATGCGGTGAACGAGATGTACCTGAAATATTTCAAGATTTTCGGCATCGAGAAATACGTCATGCGCTTCAGCACCTCGTCGCCGGAAGGCCTCGGTAAGAAATATGTCAACGAACCGGAGTTGTGGAAGAAGACCGAGGCCATGGTCCGGCAGGTGTTGATTGATTCGAAGATCAACTACGTCGAGGTGCCGAATGAGGCGGCGTTTTACGGTCCGAAGATTGACGTGCAGGTCTGGAGCGTCATCGGCCGCGAATTCACGCTGGCAACCAACCAGGTGGACTTCGCCGTACCCAAGCGGTTCGGCTTGGTCTATCGCGACAAGGACAACACAGAAAAGACGCCGTTGTGCATCCATCGCGCGCCGCTGGGCACGCACGAGCGGTTCATCGGTTTTCTCATCGAACATTACGCCGGCAACTTCCCGCTCTGGCTCGCGCCCGAGCAGGTGCGCGTGCTCACCCTCGGCGAGGAAGAACCGCTTTTGAACTACGCCAAGGCCATCGTCAGCGAACTCCGCGCGAATTTCGTGCGTTGCGAAGGCGATTACAGCAACGACCCCATCAAGGCGAAGATTGCCGAGGCCGAGAAGGCGAAAGTCCACACCATGCTGGTCATCGGCGGCCGCGACCTGGACGCCGGCGCAGTTTCAGTGCGCCTGCACAGCAAAGGCAACATCGGCGCGAAACCGAAAGGCGAGGTCGTGGCGGACATCCTGGCGGCGATCAAGGAACGGAGAGCGTAAATCCGCCGCCGTAGCGCAGACAGTTTGTCTGCTGTGTCGCCGACTGACAGTCGGCAAGGCGGAAAATTATTGTCGCGCGAACGACTTGCGGATTACCAATCCGCGACACTGCAGACTGCCAGTCTGCGCTACAGGCGCGAATCCACCCCACGGAATTAATGAACGATATTTTGAATGCCATTTGCCGGCGGCGGGGATAAATTGCCGTTGTGAATATAAAAATCACCTACTATCTCGATGTCGTTTCTTCCTGGTGTTACTGGGCGGAACCGGCGTGGCGGGAATTGAAACAGAAATACGCGAAGTCCCCGGTGGAATTTGATTGGGCCATTGCCTTGCTTGATAAATCGGGCCTGCCGAGGTCGCGGGCGCAGGCGGAATGGTTTTTCCGGCGCAGCGGGACGATGATGCGGGCGCCGTTCATGCTGAAATCCGGCTGGGTGACCGGATTGAAGGAATATCTCGCGCCCAATTGCGTGGCGGAAGCAGTAAAAGATTTTGGAGTCACCGACGACGGGGTGCGGCTGGCGCTGATGGAGGCCGGCCTGTGCGTGGGGAAAAAAGTGGGCAATTGGGACGTTTCCGTGGCCGTGGCCGCCTGGGCTGCCAATTTGGATGCTGCGGCCCTGCTCGAGACATCACGATCACCGGAAATCGAAAAACGCGTACGGGCGACGACAGCGGAATTTTATGCCTTGCAGGTGACGCAACGGCCGACGTTCGTTTTGAAGAGCAACATCGGTGACCGCGCGGTTTTTTCCGGGCTGGTAAAGGCCGGTCCGATCATGGCCGCGATTGATGCGATGCTGGAGGACGCGGCAGCTTATGCCTCACATGCCGCACATTTTGGCGCCCCACCGGATTGAACCTCAAACGCTACACCAACCCCAACCGACCATGAAAATATTCCTATATTCAACCGTCTTTGCCGTCCTTGGTTTTACTCTGATAGCTCAAGTCACGGAAATCAAACCGTCCGCCCCGGCTAAACTGTCTTCCACCATTTTTGACTGGGAGAAAATGCAGCCCGTTCCCACGACCAACGGGGTCCGCCGGACGCTGTTCGATGCCCCCACCGCGACGCTCGACAAAATCAACTGTCACATCACCACGCTCAATCCTGGTCAGGCGAGCAGCGCCGCGCCGCGCCATCATCTGCAGGAGGAGGTCATCGTCATCAAGGAAGGCGCCATTGAGGCGACTTACGATGGCCATTCCCAGACCGTCGGGCCGGGTTCCGTCATATTTTTCGCGTCTCAAGCCAACACGCGCCTGCGTAATCCCGGCAAGGTTCCGGCCACCTACACCGTCATCTATTATTACACCCCGCTGACGCCCAAAAACTGACGGCTCCCTGTCAAAAGCACACATGGCTTGACGATTCGGGGAATTTGGGGTCGAATCCGAACATGGAGTGTTTTTCCCGATATCATGTACGCAGTGCCGTCCTCTGGTGCGTTGCCGCGTTGGGTTTGTTCGGTCCCGGCCCGGCAATCCGCGGCGCCGGGGTCACGGTGATCACCCACGGGTTCAACAGCGACATCACAAGCTGGATTATTCCCATGGCCGGCAAGATCACCGCCTACGGAACCTTCCCCGGCACCAATTCAACCTGCTACGAGCTGTCCATCACGAAGAGCGGGTCAACCTACACCGCCACGCCCACCCTTATCGCCGGTGTCCCTCCGCTGACATCGGAATCCGGCGAGATCATCATCAAACTCGACTGGTCAACGATTGACACCACCTTGGGCGTTTCCACGGTCGACATCGCCAATGCGGCGGCGGCGGCGTTGCTGTCCACCAACCTGCTGCCCGAACTGGGCGGCCGGGCGCTGGTGGAGTTGCCGCTGCATTTGATCGGACACAGCCGTGGGGGATCGGTCGTGACCGAGATGGCCAGGATCTTTGGCGCGCAAGGAATCTGGGTGGATCAGGTGACCACGCTGGATCCGGACCCGGTGTCGCTGTACGGCGACCCGGCGATCAAGAACTACGCGAACGTTCTGTTTGCGGACAATTACTGGCAAAACCTGGGTAACGGACTCACGGTGCCAAACGGCCAGGCCGTGGCAGGCGCCTACAACCGCCATCTTACCAACCTGGACGGCGGTTATTCCTCCTCCCATAGCGACACCCATCTTTGGTATCACGGCACAATTCAATTGGAGACCCCGGCGTCCGACACGCAGGCCACCATCACGACCGCCGAGCGCCAGGCCTGGTGGACGGCGGATGAAGCGGAAGGAACCAATGCCGGCTTTTATTACAGCCTCATCGGCGGTGGCGACCGGTTGAGCGATGCAACACCCGCCGGCACCAACCGGATTCGGGACGGGTACAATCAGGACTGGGAACTGGGCGCCGGCTTGACGACGAACCGGAGCCGCTTGCCGGCGGACAACGGAGCGTGGCCGAATATTCTCCGACTGAACAACACCGGCACCAATCATTTCTCCGTGGATCTGCCGATGCCCATCGCTTTCTACGATCAATTCGGTTCCAGCACTTCCGCGGTTGCCACCGTCCGATTCTTCCTTGACCCGGATTCAAACCCGTACGACACCAACGAGATTGACCTCGGGCAGTTCACAATCTCCGGCACCGGCACCAACAACGCGTTTTTCAACTCCACGAATCTCACGCTGAACCCGTTTACCACGCCGCCGGGAAACTATTCCCTTTTCGTCCGCATCAGCGATGGCGTACACGCGCGGTACCTCTACGCGCCGGGAACCCTCGTCCTCGACCCGAGCCGCCGGGCGCCGGTGTTGCTTGTCCCCCGCGTCCGAAACGACCAATTCGGATTCACGATCTCGGGGTTCCCCGGTCAGATGGTGATCATCCAGGCCTCCACCAACCTTGTCCAGTGGGACTCGCTGGCAACGAACAAGCTGATGGGAACCACGTTCGATTTTACGGATGAATCAATTGCGGGACTGCGGCAGCGCTACTATCGCACCGTGCTCGCGCCGTGAATACCAAAAGCGAAGTGCTGGCGGAAATTTTGCTGGCGGTTAAGGAGCGCAAGGCATAATGGATTGTCGCCGCACGACGTCCGGTGGCGCGGTCGTAAATGTTTAGGCGTTTCGAACAATTCTTTGGCAGTTGTCTGCCGGCCGGGAATCCCCGGGTGATCTTATCGCTGCTCCTCATCCTGGCGGTGGTGACGGCGATCCGGATCCGCTTGTTGGACATGCCACTGGAGCGGGACGAGGGGGAATACGCCTACGCGGGTCAATTGTTGCTCCAGGGAGTCTCTCCGTATAAGGCGGCTTACAACGTCATGCTGAAATTGCCAGGCACGTGCGTGGCGTATGCGCTCATCATGGCATTGCTCGGGCAGACGGCGGTTGCGCTGCATGCCGGCGTGATTTTGGTCAATCTGGCCAGCGCCATGTTGGTTTTTGTGCTGGCACGTCGCATCTACGGGGATGCCGCCGGGGTGGTCGCTGCCGGGACGTATGCCCTGCTCTCCATTGTGCCGGAAACGTTGGGGCTGGCCGCCCACGCAACCCACTTTGTCATGTTGCCGGTGCTCGCCGGCGTTGGCCTGATCCAAAACCTGGATGACCGCACCCCGGCGGCGCGGATATTTTTTGCCGGACTGCTCGTCGGGCTGGCGGCCTTGATGAAACAGACGGGCGCGGCTTTCGGGCTTTTTTCCGCCGGTTGGATTTTATGGTGCGAGCTTGCGTCCGGTCAGAAACTGTGGCGGCGTCTGGCCGCGCGTCTGGCCTGGCTGGCGTTGGGCGGAGTGCTCCCGTTCATCCTGACGTGCATCATCATCATCCTGGCTGGCGACTTTCATCAATCTTGGCTATGGACATTTGAATACGCCCGCGAGCATGCCTCGGTCATCACGTTCACCCGGGGAATAAAAACCACGGCCGGCGTTGGGGTCGCGCTGTTCAAAGCCGCCCCGGGTTTGTGGGGTCTGGCGGTGCTCGGCCTGGGCCTGATCTTTTGTGGCCCGTCGCTGCAGCGCGGGCGGGCTTTCGTTGCCGGCTTTGCGTTTTTTTCTTGCGTCGCCGTCTGGCCCGGCTGGCGGGGGCATTACTTTATTCAATTGCTTCCCGCCGCAGGCTTGCTGGTGGCTGCGGCGTTCCACGCGGCTTCCAGTTTTTTTGCCCGGCGCACCTTTTCCCTGCCCTTGGCGGCACTGCCCGCCCTGGTTTTTGTTGTGGCTGCCGCCAGTGTGCT